>JAXMIV010000777.1:0-3095 GCA_034377045.1 Prosthecobacter sp.
TCCAACTTGCGGGCGCGCGGGTTGGGCGGCAACGAAGGATCGGGCAGGCGACCGATCACTTCGTTCCAGAGTCGATCCCGTAATGGCTGCGTGACCTGCGGCCATTGCTCCGCCGCCTTCGGTACCGCAGCCTTCCAATACTCCGCACGCACTTCCTCCGAACGCCGAAGGAGGCGCTGGCAGTGCTCAACCAATTCCGTGACCTGCCGTTGCTGGCGCGCCGTGGGATCGCTCGCGGCGAGTTGCTTCAGTTCCGCATGCTTGCGGACGGCCATCGAACCTTCCACACCCAGGCGCTTTAGTAATGCGGTGCAAGCTTCATCGGAGCCCGGACCCATTGCCAGCGCATCCTTGCCGGTGATCAGTTCAATGCTGCCAAGAGGAGGACCCTTGGCGGGCGTAACCAAGGCCCGCACCCGCTCCACTTCCGCGCACACCGCCACCAACTCCGGTGGCTTGATCGTGCCCGGCGCCGCTGCCTTCCGCCGGCCAGCCTCGACCGGCGGGCCGTCCACGCGCGGCCCCATGCTATGCTCGACGATCAAGGTACGTGGCGCGATGAGGCTCGCGATTTCGGCATCGCCAAACTCGCGCAACAGACTCCACACATTGCGGTAGATCGGTTCGCTCCACAGCGTCTCGCGCGGCTGAAAGTAGCCACTCACCAGCGCCGCGTCGATGCGCATGTCCAGCGCCGCCGCGCACAGCGCAATTAACCCGCCTTCACCATAACCCACGACTCCCAGCGGCAGCGCCTTTCCTCCCGGCGTGTCGCGTGAGCGCAGCCAGTCCACCGCCGCAGCGACCTTCTGCACTTCAAAGCCTATGACGTGCCGACCCAAGTCAAAGGCTTGCCGCCACACCCATTCGCGATGCGTTTGATCCGTCATGACGATCTTCGGATTGCCCGACAAGGTACACTGCCGATCCAGCAACGTGAGCACCAGCACCTGGCATCCCGCCTCCGCCAATTTCAGCGCCCAGGCGCCGGGTTCTTCAGCCCAGCCCGCAAGCATCTCCGGCGGCTGATCCGCATCTGGCAGAGCGACGATCCGCGCCAACACCTTGCCCTTGGACTCGATCAGCAAACCCTCGCCAGTCACGCCCTCGAAGACGGTCCAGCGCACGGCGAATACCCGCACGCGCTCTGACTCCGCGACGATCGCGGGTTGATCTGGACCGCTCAGGTACTCCAGGCGCACCGGATTGATGCGTTCATCGACCGCTCCCAAAATGCGACGCAAGCGGGCGCGATTCGGCGCCACGGACGCTTCATAAGCGGCCGCAGAAGTGAAGTCGCGTTTCCAAAACTGCGCCCGCGCCGCGACAGCCGCGACGGTGGCCCGATCCAAATAACGATCCATGCCGGCGACCATCTGCTCCGAAAGATCACCCTCGGCCTTCAACTCGGCGGCCCCTGGAAGCGCCAGCGTCGCACCGCCCACATCCAGGTTGCCACACAAGAGCACCATCACTGCGCCCAGAGCGGTGAACCCGAACTTGAAGTGGCGCTTGCGATTCATTGCCATCATTTGTTAGGCGACAAGGGTTCCTGAATCAGGCTCCGTACCGTTTGCGCCGATATCCCCTGGTGGAATACGATCGTGGTGCCTGGGCGCCAGGCCTTGCTTTTCTTGGCGGTTTGTCCTTCAGGCGGCTCATCGATGACGGTCTGAATCTCCGAGACGTGGCCGGCCACGTTGCCCCGATCGTCAACAATGGCGGAGCCGCTGGAGCCTGGCGCCCAATCGGTAGTAGTCTCCACCCACACAGGGCGCGGGGAATCCGCCGGCAGTTTCATGGCCTCCAATTCCTTCCGGCTCAAGGAGGGCCGGCTGACGAAGCGGCTGACAATGCCATCGCTGAAGTAGCCGCGTTTGCCTTCCGGATCGCTAAAGCACCACACGCGATCTCCCGGCTGCGTATCCTTGGCCAACGGCAGTGGTTTGAGCGCGGTGCTGGCGACACGCACGATCGCGGTATCGAGCGCATCACTGGCCGCCAAGATATCGGTCACCGGCAGGACCTCATCGTCCTCCGTCACGGCAATGAGATAGCCTTCCTTCATCCCCTGCCCGCGCACCACATGCGCGCAGGTCGCCACCGCGCCATCAGCCGTGATGGCATAACCACCCGCCAGGTCGAGATGCCAGCGGTCGCACTTCGTGCACAGATAGCGCCAGCCGACCCGCAGATGGGCCGCCCGCGCCGCCTGCCAGACCTCACGCCCTTCCAGCGGGCGCGTGTTCACCGGTGGCAGCTTGAGCACACAAGGTGCTGAGCGCTCCTTCATGCGCGCTTCGACGATAGGCAACGTCATCGGCAGGGACTTCGTTTCGATCAGTTTTTGTGCCCGTTGCGTGATGGCCGCATTGGCCCGGCTCCCGCGGCCTTCGGAATAGACCGGCACATTCGGGGCTTGGGCATGAATCGGCGCGGCAAGGGTCAGAATGCAGAGTATCCAGAGACGGCAGAGCATGGGGAAGTATTGTGCAGGGCTGAATTGGGTTGTCGAGCGCAGGGTCACTACCAACCCCCCTCACCCTGGCCTCTCCCCGCAAGCGGGGCGAGGGGCGCGCCTTGGTCTTTCCTCTGAAAATCGCACTCACTCCACGACCAAACGCGAAGATGCATCACCGACTCGGATTCTCGTACCAGACGACGCCGAGCTGATCGCGCTCTTCGCAGGTCATGACATCGAGGTCGCCGTCCTTGTCGAGATCCTGGAGTTGCATGAGATCGAACTTCAGGCCTTCGGGGCCGCCAAGGGGGTGTTGTTTCCAGGCAGCATTCTTTTGCTGTTCGAGCCAGACGATGCCTTCGAGATTATCTTTGGCGTTTTCGCAGGTGAAGATAATATCGGTTAGGCCATCGGCGTTCAGGTCACCGGCTTTGACGGCTTTGGCATCGCCCAGATTGTCGGGGGGAAGATGCAGGGTCTGCTGCCGCCATGTGCCATCCTTTTGACGGAGGAAGAGCATGACATCGACCGGCTTTACGGCCACGACGACGTCAGACAGCCCATCCCCATTCAGCTCGGCGATGTCGGCAAACATAACTTGGCTGCCCAGAGCGCCGATGGCGTGCTCTTTCCA
>JAXMIV010000778.1:0-3181 GCA_034377045.1 Prosthecobacter sp.
TACGTGAGCCTAACGGCCAGGTCGCGAACTACGAAAATCGGCCGCAACCGCTCAGCTTTCAGCAGCCGCTCAATGTCAAAGGCAGCATGGAGCGCACCCAGGTGCCCGCCGACCTGGAGTTGAAACTCTTTGCCGCCGAGCCGGACATCCGCAAGCCCATCGCCTTCGCCTGGGATGAGCGCGGGCGCTGCTGGGTCTGCGAGACCAGCGATTACCCGCATGGCCTCGTCGAAAACGGCATGGGCCACGACAGCATCAAGATCTGCGAGGATACCGATGGCGACGGCCGCGCCGACAAATTCACCGTCTTCGCCGACAAACTCAACATCCCCACCGGCATCGTCTTTGCCAATGGCGGCGTCATTGTCTCCCAGCCGCCGCGCTTCATGTTTCTCAAGGATACTGATGGCGATGACAAGGCCGACATCCGTCAGGATATCATCACTGGTTATGGCATTCGTGATACGCACGCCCAAGCCAGCAACCTGCACTATGGCCTGGATAACTGGTTGTATGGTTGCGTGGGCTACTCAGGCTTCGATGGGATCGTGGGCGGCAAGCCGCTGAAGTTCATGATGGGAACCTTTCGCTTCAAAGCGGACGGCAGCGCGTTGGAGTTTCTGCATCAGTTCACCAACAATGCCTGGGCGCAGAGCATCAATGACGCGGGCGATCAATTCGGTGGCACCGCCAATGGCGCGCCGCTCTTTTATGGCGGCATTCCCGCCACGGTCATCCCGCAGGGCGTGCGCGCCATGACCGCGAAGAAGATCAATGAAGTCGATCAGTGCCACACCATCACCCCGAACTTCCGCCAGGTGGACGTCTTCGGCGGCTACACCTCCGCGGCTGGCAGCGCCTTCATCTATAGTGACGCCTTGCCAAAGCGCCTGCAAGGCATGGCGATGATCTGCGAGCCCACCATGAAACTGATCTCGCTGATGAGGGTTGAGCCTCAGGGCGCGGGTTACACCGCCAAGGATGCCTTTAACCTTGTGGCGAGCAGTGATGAATGGATGTCCCCCGTCTTTGCCGAAGTCGGCCCGGACGGCGCGGTGTGGTTTGCCGACTGGCAGAATTTCATCATTCAGCACAACCCCACGCCCAGCGTCGAACGCGGCGGCTACGTCGCCAAGACCGGTGTGGGTGGCGCTCATGAAAATGACCTGCGGGATCACGCTCGCGGCAGGATCTATCGTGTCGCTGCGCGAAACGCGAGCACCCTTATCGCGCCGCCTTCTCTATCCGGCGGCACTCAATGGTCGCGGCTCACGGCCCAGCGTCTCATCGTCGAATCGAAAGATGCGAGTCAGGTTGGGTCCCTCAAAAGGCAAGTCTCTGCAGCCTCCGATGCTCTGGCCGCCATCCATGCGCTTTGGACTCTGCACGGTCTTGGCAAACTCGACGAGGCGACTCACAAAGCCGCCCTCCTGGCCAAGGATGCGCGGCTTCGCCGCAACGCCATCCGTGCGCTTGGCATTGATGACCAATCACAGGCACTCCTCTTTGGCTCAGGCACCTTCAGCGATTCCGATCCCCACACGCGGCTGGCCGCGTTTGTGAAGCTGGCGGAATTTCCGACTACCCCAGAGATCCGCACCCTGGCCGCCAAACTTTCCGCCGAACCACAAGTGCAGAAGGATGAATGGCTCCGGGATGCCGCCCGCGTGCTGGCCAAGAAACACGGCGCCACCGCTTTCAAGGAAGGTCCCAATCTTTTGGTCAACGGCGGCATGGAAGAGATCGGACCCGACGGCAATCCGGAAGGCTGGAAACGCCGCGACTACGGCGGCCTCGCCAAGATCGACGGCAACCAGGGCGCTCAATGGAAAGTCGTCAGCGGTCCGGCCGATGCCCACAGCGGCAAGAGTGGCTTCCGCTGCATCGCCCGCGCGGATGCAGACACCAGCTTCCATCAAGAAGTGCCGCTCAAACCGAACACGACCTATAAACTCTCCGGCTGGATCAAGACGCATGCCTTCAAAGGCAAGGCCAGCTTCAACGATCACATCGGCCGCGCGGAAACCGATCCCGTCAATGCCCGTGAAAGTGGCTGGACCGAAGTGGACACCGTCTTCACCAACAAGGACAAAACCACCGCCAGCATCAACCTCCTGCATGTCGGCAAGGGCGACTCGTATTTCGATGACGTGACTTTGTGTGAAGTGACGCCCATCGACGATGCCGAGGACAAGGTCGCGGCCGGTGATGCCAAACGCGGCGAGCAGATTTTTTGGAAACATCCCGTCGCCGCCTGCATGAACTGCCACGTGCTCGGCGGCAAAGGCAGCCCCGTCGGTCCCGCGCTGGACGGCATTGCCACACGCAAGGATGAAGCCTACCTCACCGAATCCTTGACCAATCCCAACGCCAAGCTCGCCGAAGGTTATGTCGCGACGCCGATCTCGCCCATGCCACCGATGAACCTCATCTTGAAACCGCAGGAGTTCGCGGATGTGAAGGCGTTTATTCTGTCTTTAAAGTAGGCCGCCTGTCCCAGGCGGGGAATGATACTGACCGCCTGGGACAGGCGGACCACTTTCTCTACTCCAACTCCGGCAAGTACAACGCATACTCCCTTTCTCTCAACTTCCCCTTGCTCGGATTCTCGCGAATGTAATTTCGGTAGTGCTCAAACTGCGCCTCACTCCTCACGATGTGATCATACGTTTCAGCTTGCCAAAAATGTCCCTTGCGTTCGAGTCGCTCGTGAATCAGCCGGGCCGTGTAACGTTTCCAGGAGTAACACACGGCTTTGATCCGGTTTTCACCCAAGCACTGAACCAGGACATGCACATGGTTGGGCATGATCACAAACCCCGCCAACTGATAACGATCGGCATCGAAGTGACCCAATGCCTCCACGACAATTTCACGCAGGTCCGGCCGACGCAGCAGGCATTCGCCCACGTTGGTATCAAGAAACTCGTGCATGCGTTTTGAAAACCGTTCATGGAATCCATCGCGCACCTCTTGCGGCAGCATCTCCAATAGCGAATGCCAATCCTCCGTCTCGGGATCGATACCGTTCGCACGAAGCCATTGCTCACGCTCGCTTTTCCATCCATTCATCACCTCGGCTGGAATGGAATCAATCGTACGAAAGGTCAGAAAGTAACACACATCAGGCTGTTCCCAATGCGGCAATCTGCGATAGCTTTTGTCAATCTCGTCTTTCGGC
>JAXMIV010000779.1:0-5776 GCA_034377045.1 Prosthecobacter sp.
CTCCACCCTCTCGGCGGACTCCGGCGGCAGGATTTCCTGCGGCGCATTGGACTTGGCCGAGACATTGATGATGTCCGTCCAGATGGGCAGTGCGATAATGTTGGAGAAGGCGCCTGGATAGATGGTCTTCTGTTTGTCGAAACCTACCCAGACCCCGCAGGTCACGGCCGAGGTGTAGCCAAAGTACCACAGGTCTTTGTATTCGTAGTGCGTGCCCGTCTTGCCAGCGGCGGGAAAATCTCCGAGGCCATATTTGGCTGCGGGAGCGCCGGTGCCACCCCGGAGTGCCTCCTCGAGACAGGAGTGGGTCTGATAGGCGGCAATTTCATCCATGGCGCGGACGGGTTGCAAAGAGGCGGCATCGATCTGGAAGACCGTATTATCTTCCGCATCCGTGATGCGTTGGATCAGGTGCAGCTTTGATGGGCGCTTGCCCAGCGTCGGAAAGCAAGAAAAGGCCAGGCACATTTCGTCCAACCTGGCTTCGCTGGCACCCAGAAAGGTGGAGGGGTAGTCCCGCAATGGAGATTGAATGCCGGCACGCTGGGCGAACTCCTTAAACTGCGGTGTCAGCCGTCCGCCTTCCAGGGCCACCTTTTCGCCGATGCGCACGGTGGCGGAGTTGTGGGAGTTGGCCAGGGCTTCCCGGGCGGTGATTTGCGCCCGCGACCACTGCGGGTTGTTAATTTCCGCGCCCCATTCGCCGAGGATGCCGGTCAAGCCGCCGATCATGACGCGGCGATTGTCCATCGGCACGTCCTCGATGGGCGTCATGGGATAAAAATCGGGCCGGGAGAACGCCGCCGCATAGACAAATGGGGTGAAGGCGGTGCCGACGGGACGCAGGCTGCCGGTGGAGCGATTGAACTGGCTGTCGATGAAATCCCGCCCGCCGACCATTGCCAGGATGGAGCCATCCGTGTTGTCCATGACGAGGGCGGCGCCCTGCAAATACTCCGCCAGCGGCCGGGGCATCTTGATGGGATCAATGAGCCCCTTGGTCAACTTGCTGCGGTAATCGCGAAAGATGGTGTGAAACTGCTCATAGGTCTGGTGTTCGTAGCCGGGGCGCTTTTCCACCTCGGCCAGCCGCTTCTTCACCGCTTCCTCCGCGGTTCTCTGCATATCCTTATCAATGCTGGTGTAGATCAGAAACCCACCGATCGAGGCGCGCTCTTCACCCACGAGGGCGATCACTTCCTGGCGTATCTCATCAAAGACATAACTTAGGCGGGGATCACTGACCTGGGCGATGGTGACGATCGGCAGCGCCTTCAATCGTTGGGCCTCATCCTTGGTCAGCGTTCCCTCGATAACCATGCGGTCGAGCACATAGTTGCGTTCCTTCGTGGCCCGTTCCGGGTGCTTGAGGGGCTGGATATTGTTGGGGCTTTTGATCAACCCCGCGATGGTTGCCGACTCGTTGAGCGTCAGCTCCTTCGCGTCCTTGCCAAAGTAGCCGCGCGCCGCCGCCTGAATGCCGTAGAAATTGGCGCCAAAAAAGATGCGATTCAGGTACATCTCCAGGATCTCACTCTTCGAGAAATGAGCCTCAATTCGCTGCGCCACGAAGGCCTCCAAGAGCTTGCGTTTGTAGCTGCGCTCCTTCAGGTTGAAAGTCTGGCGGGCCAACTGCTGCGTGATCGTACTCGCACCCTGAGTCACCTCGCCTGCGCGGACATTCTGCCACACCGCACGCGAGAGGCTGATGTAATCGACGCCATTGTGCTGGAAGAACCGGCTGTCTTCCTGGGCAGTGATCGCATCAATGAAATGCTGCGGCACATCCTTGATCGGCACCGGCGTGCGGTTGAGCACATAAATGCGCGACAACTCATCCCCATTGCGATCAAAGATGATACTGGCGGCTTCGAGTTTTTTCAGCTCATTCAGGTCGAACTCTTCCGCTCTTTCCCGCAAGGGAGTCACGATCACGGCGACAATTCCGAGGATGGTAACTCCGCCCAGAATCAGCAGGGCCACCAAGGCGCTGAACCAGGCGCGGCGGTAAAACGGCAGCTTCAGGCCCGAGGGCCCGCGCCAGTTGGATTGGGGTTTTAGTTCCGGACCGTCACCAAACATCATAAGTAGCTCCCCATAAAAGGGACCATAATGTAGCCCTTTGGCGGTTTTGTGCCACTTGTTTCCCGCTCCCCACCCCGCGCATGACCCCCCTGACAGACATTGTACTGGCCCGACTTGCCGCCGCTCAGGAAGGGTTTTTACCCTTTGTGGACGTGATGGAACTGGCGCTCTACCACCCGGTCCATGGCTATTACGGACCGGCCCCCAGGCGCATTGGCAGAACCGGCGATTTTTTCACGTCGGTCAGCGTCGGCCCCCTCTATGGCCGGCTTCTGGCCACCCTCGCCGGGCGGGTTCGGCAGGAGATGGGCTCGCCGCGCGATTTCGCTCTCATTGAGCAGGGCGCGCACGACGGCCAACTGGGGGCAGACATCCTCATGGCCGCAGATGACTTCGCCTCCTACTGGATCGTGGAGCCAAATCCGGCCTATCAAGGCGTGCAGCGGGAGCGGCTGGCAGCCTGGGGTGGCCGGGTAAATTGGGTCACTTCTCTAGCAGATCTACCCCCTGTGCCCGCGCTTTACCTCTGCAACGAACTCCCCGACGCGATGCCCGTGCATCTGGTCCGCTGGAGCGGCAGGAACTGGGAAGAAATCTGTGTTCAGCGCGGCGAGGCAGGCGGTCTGGACCTGACCCCGGGGCCGCTCTCGTCACCGCGTCTGACCGCAGAAGTTCAGCGGCTCCCAGCCGATCTCCCCCCGGGGTACACCACGGAGGTCAATCTCGCCGCCCTGGACTGGATGGGGGAACTCGCGGTAGCGCCCTTTCGCGGTGCGGTTTACATTGCCGATTACGGCCTGGATGCCGCTGAGCTTTATTCCCCTGAACGCACGACCGGCACCCTGCGCCGTTACTTCGACCACCGCACCGACAACAATGTGCTCGAGAACCTCGGCGACAGTGACCTCACCACCCACGTCAACTTTACCCGCTTGATCGAAGCAGCCGAGTCCGCCGGCCTGCGCCTGCGCACCTATGAGCACCAAGGCCGCTTCCTGGGAAAACTCGGCCTCGAATGGCTGGCCACGCTGGAGGGCCAGCCGCCCGATGCCGCCACCCAGGCCCTGTTGCGTCAGTATCAGTCCTTGACCCATCCCGCCTTCATGGGCCGGTCATTTCGAGTGCTGATGCTGGATAAATGAAGCTATCAGGTACCCTTGATCTTGGTCTTCACGCGCAGCAGGAACATGTCCGCGGTCACATACATGGTGTCCTTGTCCTTTCCGCCCCAGGCGCAATTGCCGGTGGGCACGCCGGTGAGGATGCTGCCGAGGTGCTTGCCCTCTTTGCTGATGATCAGCACCCCGCCCGGGCCGGTGGTCCAGATGTTGCCCGCCGTGTCCACCTTCATGCCGTCGCAGCCGCCCTTGCGGTCGGCGGACTTCAGCGGCTGGGCATTGAAGAAAACGCGGGGATTCTTGGCCACGCCTTCCGCTGTCAGGTCATAAGCCATCACACGGGTATTGGCGGGATCCGAGACCGCGATGTAGAGCGTCTTTTCATCCGGGCTTAGCGCGATGCCATTCGGCCAGCGAAGATCGGAAATCGCCAGACTGACTTTGCTGTCCTTCGCGACTCGATAGACGCCATGGATGTCCATGTCGGGCGCGGTTCCCTTCTTCAGCCCGTAAGGCGGATCGGTGAAGTAGATCGTTCCATCCTTGGCGATCACCAAGTCATTCGGGCTATTGAAGCGCTTGCCCTCGTATTGATCGGCGAGGGAAGTGAACGTCCCGTCCTTTTCGAGCCGGGCGATGCGGCGTTCCCCGTGCTGGCAGAGGATTAGACTCCCCTGGGCATCCACCGCCAGCCCGTTGGAACCCTGGCCGTCACCGCTGAGGCTGCCGCTTGGTTTCAGCACCACGGCGGCGGCGCTGTCGCCTTCCTGCCAACCAAAAACCGTGTTTTCCGGCACATCCGAAAACAGGATCTTATCAGCCTTCCAAACCGGTCCCTCCGACCAATTGAACCCCGTCGCCAGCACCTCAATCTTCGCCTCTGGCGCGATCAAGGCATCGAGGGCCGGATCAAGCCGTTCGATGCCGCCCTTGAACTCCGGCACAGGCTCAGCGGCGGATGTGAGGGCGGTGAACAGCAGAGGCAGTGCAAAGGAAAATCTCATGGCGATGACGAAGACTAACGTGGCGCGCCGAGGCAGGGCAAGTATTCTGTTCGCGGTGCTCACCGAAGACTGGCAGCCTGGCAACGTATACATTGGCACAACCGAAGTATGCGCCTCTTCATCCTCCTGTCTCTCTGCCTCGCCTTATCCTGCAGCTTTAGCTTGGCTGCGGAGACGACGTTTTTCGCCTTCGATGACCATGCGATTCCGATGCAGGACAACCTGCAACTGACGCTGGTGGAGGCGCGGAAGCATCCGGCGAATCCTGTGCTGCGTACCGGCCCGGAGGGATCGCCGGACCACGGGCATGCGGTGCTGTATGGCAGCGTGCTGCACATCGGCGGCAAGTTCCGAATGTGGTACCTGGCCATGAGTCAGCAGGAAATCGTCAAGGGCCAGGCGCCTGGCTGGTGGCGGCCGATGTGCTACGCCGAGAGTGATGACGGCGTGAAGTGGACGAAACCGGAACTCGGCCTGGTGGATTTCAACGGCAACAAAAAGAACAACATCTGCCTGATCGAGTCGGACCCGTTCTCGCTGAGCCGGGTGAATGATTTCCTGAGCGTGATGTATGAACCGGACGCTCCCGCGGCGGAGCGGTACAAGTGCGCCTATATCGCCCATATGCCGTTCGAAGAAGTCAAAGGTGGACGCAGTGTGATCGGGCCCAACGAGAACCGATGGGGTTCCTTTGTTTGCGCCACCAGCGCCGATGGCTTGAGTTGGAAGGTCGTCGGTGACCGCCCCGCCAATGCGGCTGGCGAACGCTTTGAGGTGTCGGGATTGTATCGGTTCGGCAATTTTTATTATGCCACAGGCCAATTGCTTTCGCCCTGGACCTGGCTGCCGGATGGCCGTGATGTTGGGCGCGTGATGCTGACGTATCGTTCGCCGGACTTCAAGCAATGGTCGCGCACCAAAGGACTGGGATTCGCGCGGCCCGGACAAACGCTTTCGACACCCGTGGCAGGTCAGCAGACCCACATGGGCGCGGGCCTTTGGAATCGCGGCAATGTGATGGTGGGACTCTATGGCATGTGGCAGGACGGTCCAAAGGATAAGCCGAAAGGCAGCTCGCACCTTTGGGGCACGCACGTTGACCTGGGTCTAATCGTCAGTGACGACGGCCTGCATTTTCGCGAACCTGTGACGGATTTCAAAGTCATTCCGCGCGGCAAGGAAGGCGAATGGGACAACGTCGCTCTGCTGCAAGGGCATGCTTTCGCGAATGTCGGCGACCAAACCTACCTGTGGTATTCGCATTGGGATACCGGCGGCAGCCTAGCCAACATGAACATCGGCCTGGCGACGTTGCGCCGCGACGGTTTTGGTTATCTGGCCACCAAGCACAAGACCGGCGAAGGCGCTCTTGTCACCGATACGGTCGAAGTCAGCAATCCAAAGAGCCTGAAGGTGCGAGTCAATGTGGATGGCGTCAGCGGCGCGGCGCCGCTGAAACTGGAGTTGCTGAACGACAAGGATCAAAGCCTGGGGGAAGCCGCGAACGTTACCACAGCTGGAACCCAGATCGAAGTGACCTGGGCCAAGCTTCCCGCCGTGAAGCGTGGG
>JAXMIV010000780.1:0-2534 GCA_034377045.1 Prosthecobacter sp.
GAAATCCCTCGGGTTGGTTTTGAAGGTGGCCGCAACTTTGCCAACGGCCGCAATTGTTTTGGCGCGGTAGGTTGCTTTGCCTGCCATCGCTTCAATTTTGAAGGCGGCGCCGTCGGCCCCGATCTCACCAGCGTCTCCGGCAAATTCGGCCCGAAGGATCTGCTCGAATCCGTTCTCGATCCGAGCAAAGAAATCAGCGATCAGTACGGCAGCATGGTTTTCACCATGAAGGACGGCACCGTGGTCATGGCCCGCATCATGAACCTGAAGGAAGACACGCTCATGGTGAACACGAACATGATGGACCCGAATGCCATCCAGAGCTTGAAGCGCGGCAACATCGCCAGCATCGAGCCTTCCAAAGTCTCCATGATGCCTCCCGGCCTGCTGAACATGCTCAAGGAAGAAGACATCCTCGACCTCATGGCCTACTTGCTTTCCAAGGGCGATCCGAAGAACCCGATGTTCAGCACGAAGTAACCGCCGCAAAACGCCGGGGCGTCTGTCTCATGCCTCTTGTCGCCTCCGTTTATCAGGCTCCCTGGGCATTGCGCAGCGGGCACCTGCAGACCATTCTGCCTCTTTGCCTGCCGCGCCGGTACGCACGCTGGCAAACGTCTGAGCGTTTGGAACTCCCGGATGGTGATTTTGTCGATCTGCATTGGCAGCGCGGCGGTTTCGGCAGGCTGGTGATCCTCTCCCATGGTTTGGAAGGCAGTTCCGAAGCCGTTTATATCCGCGGCATGGCGGCAACGCTGAGCCGCGCGGGTTGGGATGTACTCGCCTGGAATTACCGGGGTTGCGGCGGCGTGGCGAACCGCCTGCCCCGCTCTTATCACAGCGGCGAGTCCGAAGATCTGCGGCACGTCATCGTTCATGCGGGGCAAGGTTACTCGCGAATGGCCCTCGTTGGCTTCAGCCTTGGCGGTAACATCACGCTGAAGTACTTGGGTGAAGCCACTGCTCATCCGGCCATCACCTCCGCCGTGGCGGTCTCGGCACCTGTGGACCTCGCTTCCAGCGCGGGGGCGCTCGACAGCCGCCGCGACAATGGCCTCTATCTCCGTCGTTTCCTCAAGACGCTCATCACCAAGATGGAGGCGAAGGCGCGGCAGTTCCCCGACCACGTCGCCGTCGAGGGCATCCGGCGCATTCGCACCATCCGCGAGTTCGATGATCGCTACACCGCGCCTCTGCACGGTTTTCGCGATGCGGAGGATTACTGGGCGCGCGCCAGTTCCCTGCCCCACCTTCCCAAGATCCAGGTGCCCGCGCTGCTGCTGAATGCGCAGGACGATCCGCTTTTGGCCGCGTCTTCATTTCCCGAAGGTGCCGCTGGCGCCAGCAGCTTCCTGCATTTGGAGACGCCTCGTCACGGCGGCCATGTCGGATTCCTCGACTTTGCCCAAGGTCTGATTCCCTGGCATGAGCGCCGCGCGGTGCAGTTTCTCAACGGCGGCGACGACGATCCGGCAGCGCCTGGGATGCACGCTTCCTCATGAAAAGCAGCCAGATCACAATCAACGTCACCACAATCACGGCGCGCATCATCCATGGTGAATAAGGAGCAGGCTCGGATTTGCCGGACGCACTGAATCGGGAGACGATCTCATCCAGGGATTTCACTCCGAAAAGCGAAAATGCCTGACTGGTCTCTCCGGGAAAAACCACCCGTGGAGATGCATCCTTACCACCTTCAATACGGCTGAGCAGGATCAGGCTGACATTCGCGTCCCGGCCCAGGCTGAGTCTAAAATCCGAGCCAGATCCGGGAATCACGGACCGCCCCGTCGCGAGCAAATGTACCTCGGCCGTCTCAGGTTTTAAGGGCGTGTTATCGGAGCCGTCGATCGCTTCGAGCTTAAGTTGCGGCAGCGGCATCGGCTCATCGCCAAACCGCAATTCCAGATTTTTGCGCAGGTAGGCAAGCGCGTTTTCATGGGTTGTTGCTCTCTCCGTTTCACTCTGTTCCCGGTACCACGAACCAGGGACCGGAGGCAAAGCGGTTGGCTGATTTGAAAGGAATAGCCGAGGGTCGAAATTGACTTTCAGGGTGAAGCCGCGATTGATGGCAAAATCCGTCTCCACGGTCATGCTCGGCATTTGATGCGCGGAGACAAGATCGGTCCAGGCCAGGCAAAGGCCAAGGGCTAAAAATGGAATTGAGGAGCGAAGAACCGGCATGGGGACTGGCCACCCTGTCCAAGGATGGCCGGGCCGTCAATGAGCGGCCCGCCAGCCTGTCTTCTTCTTTTTCTTCTTCGGCTTGCCGGTTTTTTGAGCCCCCTGTTCGCACAGCTTGCGCATTACCGTGCCGATCGCCCGCTGGCGCCAGGGCATCGATATTTGGCGTCGGCACCAATGATGACAATATTCGGCCTGGCATCCGCCGCCGAGCCCAGGAGCGGAACGAGCCCGCAGCCCCGCTTCATCATCGTATCCAGCTTCGCCATGACGGCCTGCGATTCCGGTAGCCGCATCGGTGGGAACGTATCGCCAAAAAACAGGGAGCGCAGCACGCGGTTCATTCTTTC
>JAXMIV010000781.1:0-5478 GCA_034377045.1 Prosthecobacter sp.
GGCGCCCTGGCTCAGCAATCCGTCCTCCGGATCCACGGCGATGCCGTAATGCGTGCCGCGCACATGATGCGCCGCCACCTCGATCAGCCGCGGCAGCAGGTACTCCAAAATCAACTGATCACCGGTTACGTCCAGATAGCGGTCCACCGCATGGAAGAACCACAGCGTCGCATCAGCGGTGTGGTACAGGCCTTCGGCTTCACCGTCCGGCACGAAGTTGGGAATGAGTCCGTCACGAATGTAGTGGCCGAAGGTGCGCAGGATCCATCCGGCTTCGGCGTGCCGCCCCGTCGCCAAAGTCAGGCCTTCCAGGCTGATCATGGTGTCCCTGCCCCAATCCGTGAACCAATGATACCCCGCGATCACAGTGCGGACTTCTTCACCTTGCGCGCGGGCGCGTGTCGCATCCTGCTTGCGACCGACCGGGGTGATGATGAACTGATCCGCCGCCACCACCAGATCCGCCGCTGGCGACTCCTGGGCGCTGGCGGGCGCGGCGCTGACCAATCGCTGCCGTCTCTGCAAACTCGATTCGAGCGCATCCGCGGGTTCCATCAGCGTCTCCCAATCTTCTGTCGACGCGACCAATGTGGCCGTCTGACCCGGGCGCAGTTCGAGCACAAAGTAGCCCGGTGTCCACAGTTGCCCGGCGGAGGCATAACCACGATCCGCCTCATGCTGATAACCAATCTGCACCAGTTGATCCGGCAGGTAAGTGAAGTGGGCGCGTGGATGCTGCACCCGCAGTCGCAGCGATGGATAAACGCCGTTGTTGATCTCATAGCGGTCCCCCTGGATCGTCAACAGATGCGCCGTGCTGACCGCGCCATCGACGCTGTGCTCATGATGCCGGAAATGCACCGAAGGACAGAGTTCCAACTTCACCATCTCATGAATCGAAGCCAGGGCGAAGGAGACATAGACGGTGTTCTGGCCATGGGCGAGAAAGACCCGCTTCTCGATGGTGATGCCATCGACATCAAAGGTCCACACCGGCAGGCCGTCCTCCAGCCGGAAGTCACGGAGATAATGCTCAGCATCACTCTCCTCTCCTGGCCTAACCGGTTGTGTGCCGCCAATGAGTACGCCCCTGCCATCTGGCAGCCGCACCGTTTCCGACAGGTGATTGAGCATCACCACGCGGCCGTGCGGCTCGGGCAGGGCCGCCACCAGCAGGCTATGATAACGCCGCGATACCCGGCCCGACAGCGTCCCTGAAGCGTAGCCACCGATGCCGTTGGTGACCAGCCATTCACGTTTGAGCAGAGTGCGGGATTCAGCCGGTGTCCTGCCTGAAGTTTCAAGTTTTCGAATCAAGTTCATGAGGAGACTCCGTGAGAGTTTGACAGATCAGAAACACCGCAGAGTGCCCGGGGATGTACCAGCCCTCGGCTTCACTCTCGACGCAGGGCGTACCGCTGCCACCATACCTCGGCTCTTCGCTGGACCAATGCAGCGCCCACGATCGATTTTCGCAAGGAGCCAGCAGCGGTTCTGGAGCGGGATCGAGACGCAGTCCTGAGCCAAAATTCACCAGCAACAAACGATCTCCATGAACCGCGCTGAAGAACCGCAACAAAAAGGCTTGCGCTCCGAGCACGGCGCCGTCAAAGCGCTCCGCACTTGCCCCCCTCATCACCGGATCAGTCCGGCGCAAACGCAGAAGGTCGCGGTGCAGCGCATAGGCTTCGTGATGCTCTTCGCGCTCGCTCAATTTCAGCTTGGACTTCAGGAAGGTGCTTTCTTTCTCGGGACTCGAGAGAAGCTCGGCGGAGGACGATGCAATGCTTGGAAACTGGGCGAGAAACTTCGCCCGCCCCTCGGCGATGAAATGCGCCAACTCCGGGGTGTGCTCGCCGAAGTACAGGAAGGGCGACGAAGCGGCGAACTCCTGCCCCTGAAACAACATGGGTGTGGCCGGCCCGAGAAGCAAAAGCGCCGTCATTGCCCGATACTGCCCCGGCCCGCTCAACTGATGCAGGCGCTTGCCCCAAAGGGAATTCGCGACTTGATCGTGGTTTTCAATGAAACACACCCATTGGTTAGGCTTGATGTCGAGCGCCGCCGATCCCCGCCGGTTTTTCTGCCAGCGATAGCGCTGTCCCTGGTACAGAAAGCCATACTTGCACGCGGAAATGAACTCCTGCGGACTGCCGTGGTGATCCGTGTAGTAGGCCTCATTGCGACCCGTCAGCGCCACGATGGCGCTGTGATGAAAGTCATCGTTCCACATCGCATCCAGCCCATAACCACCGCTCTCCGGACTCCGAACCAGCCAGGCGTGCTGCGGTTCATTTTCCGCCACGACGAAGATCTGCCGCTGCCCCGCCGCGGCCCGCGCCTGCCGCGCCATCACCGTCAGTATATGCTCAGCGGAAGCATCAAACACCTGCTGCGTGGCATCCAGCCGGAGGCCGTCGAGATGATACTCGCGAATCCAGAACTCGGCATTGGCCACAAACAGCTCGCGCACCGGCCCGCAGCCCTCATCGTCAAAGTTGATCGCGTCGCCCCATTCGTTGATGTAGCGATCGGTAAAATAAGCGGTGGAGAATTGCCGCAGGTAGTTGCCGTCCGGCCCGAGGTGGTTGTACACCACATCCAGGATAACCCCGATGCCAACCGCATGCGCATGATCGACAAAGTGCCGCAAATCATGCGGCCCACCATAGAGACGCGTGGGCGCAAAGAGATTGACCCCATCATAACCCCACCCGAAGCGGCCGGGAAAATCCGCGATGGGCATCAACTCAATCAGCGTGATGCCCAGTTCGGCCAACGCCACCAACTGCGTCTCCGCGGCGCGCCACGTGCCTTCTTCCGTGAAAGTGCCCACATGCATCTCGTAGATGACCTGTCCCATGCGTCCCACGCCCTTCCAGCTATGATCAGACCATCGGTAGGCTGACGGATCGACAATCTGCGAAGGTCCATGCGGTCCGTCCGGTTGGAAACGCGAACTTGGATCAGGAAAGGCCCCCGTTTCGACCTCATAACGATAGCATTGGCCAGCCCGTGCCGTGCCAATGAAAGCGCTGTAGTAGCCGCCGCTCTCCGCCGTCAATTCGATCCGGCTTACCTCCGTCATGGCAAGTTGATCGGAACAAAGGACGGCCACGTGCGCCGAAGCGGGCGCCCAGACACGGAAATGCACTCCTCCATCAGGTTGAACATCGGCTCCCACCGGCATCTGCCGGCTCATCTCTGTGCTTATAATGGCGGATGACATACCCAAGAGCCGGCGCTGCCACCCCCATGGCGGCGCGATCCTAATGAATCGAACAACCTTGGGCCTTTGGCCTTCCCCCCTTCCACGTTCCCGCAAGATCCACGCAACAGTTAAGCGCAGTGGCTTGCTCCGTTTCGATTACGCTTTGCCAGTTGTTTTCGTGGAATGATCGATGCTGTTTCCAACCCAGTCCGTACTTCACCCACTGCCGAAACCGTCACCAGGGTATTGGTTGTCGATGACCATCCGGTTTTTCGGTACGGAGTTGCCATGCTTTTGCAGGAGCAGAAAGACTTCGAAGTGTGCGGCGAAGCCGATGAGGCGCAATCCGCCCTGGCGGCGTTTCGAAATTTCCATCCCCACCTCGTGGTGACCGATATCAGTTTGCCCGGCATCGACGGCATCGAACTGACCAAGATGATGGTCTCGGAACGACCGGACATCGCGGTGCTCATCTTCTCCATGCACGATGAGTCCCTCTACGCCTTGCGTGCCCTGCGCGCCGGAGCCAAAGGCTACGTCCGCAAGGATCAGCCGCTGCCCGTCCTGCTCGATGCCATTCACAAGGTTCTCGACCACGGCATCTACGTCAGCCAGCAATTGAGCGATCGCCTCATCTTCCAGGCCATTCAGGCCGAAGACCGCGGCACCCAATCGCCTCTGCACCGGCTTTCCGATCGCGAACTCGAGGTCTTCCAATGGTTGGGCAAAGGCTTGGGAACCCGGGAGATCGCCGACACGCTGAACTTGAGCGTCAAGACGGTGGAAACCCACCGGGCGCACATCAAAGAAAAGCTGGGCATGAAGAACTCCAACGAAACCGTGCGCTTTGCCCTGGAATGGCAAATGCACGTCCGCGAGCCGTGATTTGAGGACGGCGGAAGATACCGGGTTAGCCGACCGTTAGAGATTCCCCAATCTCTGCCATGCGTTTGCTGCTTGCCGTCCAAGCGCCGGAAGGCGAACCCAAACGCGTGCCATGAATCGCTCCCTATTCAATTCCCTGTGCGTCCTGCTGCTGTTCGACCTAACCGCAGGTGCCGTCGAACCGCCTCGCCTGGCTGTCCTGACGGACATCGGCGGTGATCCGGATGATCAGCAGTCGCTCATCCGCCTCATGGTCTATGCGAACGAATTTAACATCGAAGCCTTGATTGCCAGCGCTGCCGGCACACGTGGCGAATTGAAGGAGGCCATCACGCGCCCCGATCTCATTCGCAAAACCGTCGAAGCCTATGGCGCCGTGCGGCCGTCCCTGCTCCGTCATGCCCCGGGCTGGCCGGAAGCGGCGCAACTCCTGCAGCGCATCAAGTCCGGCAATCCCCAACGCGGCCGTGATCAGGTCGGCGAAGACCACGATACCGAAGGCTCGCGCTGGCTTTTGCAGTGCATCGCTGCCGGCACCGCCGAGCGGCCTCTGAACATCGCTATCTGGGGCGGGCAGACGGATTTCGCGCAGGCGCTCTGGCGCGCCAAGCAACAACATCGCGGCAACGATTTCGCGCCGTGGGTGAAACGCTTTCGCGTATACGACATCAATGACCAGGACGGCATTGCATCATGGATGCGCGCGGAGTTTCCTGGCATGTTCTACATCCTCGCCCAGGCGGCTCCGGGCCGTGACAAGCGCGAAGGCATCTATCGCGGCATGTACCTCGGTGGTGACGAATCTCTCACCAGCCGCGCCTGGTTTGACAAGCATGTTCTCAACCACGGTCCGCTCGGCGCCCTCTATCCCGTGAAGACCTGGACCGCGCCAAATCCACACAGCCTCATGAAGGAGGGCGATACTCCCTCATGGTTCTTCTTCCTGCCACTCGGCGGCAACAATCCCGCTGATCCCGCGCGCCCAGGTTGGGGTGGCCAGTTTCAGCGCGAGCCCGATGGCTGGTACCGCGATTTTCGGCCCGCCGATGGTTCCGATCCTCGTCAGGCCGTCAACCGCTGGCGGCCCGCCTTTCAGGCCGACTTCGCCAAACGGATGTCCTGGTGCGTAGAGCCATGACTTGCCGCCCCGACAAACGCAGTCAATCATCCCTGACCGTATGAAGTTCTTCTCCAAACTTTTCGCTTCTAAAGCTTCCCCAAAAGGACCTCCATACGAATTTCCCAATGATGAGGATTCCAACATGGACGAAGCTGTGGCTTCAATCTGGAAATGGTATAATAGGTTAGGAAAGCAAATCCAAATAAGCGTTCAAGGCATGGGTAACTCTGTCGAGCAATATAACATTCAAGACGCTGATTTT
>JAXMIV010000782.1:0-6385 GCA_034377045.1 Prosthecobacter sp.
GCAAAATCAACGTGGTGCAGCACGGGCAAAATTGCGAATGATCAGGCGCACGTTTTCACCCGAGAACTTGCGGTCAGGGATGGCGCGTTCCGACCAGAACGCTGGCGAACTGACAACTTTGCGGGCATTGAGGACCTGCAAGGCCTTGGTGAGATCGGCGGCAGGCTCGAAGGCGCTCGCCATATTCACCAGCATGCTTTGCACGCGTGAGCCGTCGCACAGGCCGCCTTTGCGGGCATTGGCAAGCCAGTAGTCGGCGGAATCCACGATCTTTCGATCCACTAACAGATTCATGTCCGAGATTAACTGTTCATTAGGCGGCATGCTCGCCTTCGCGACCTCGGGCTTGGGTGACTTGGGATTTGGCGCAGTCTTGCGCTCCAGGATCTGTTTGTCCGCGAGGAGGCGCTCGCGCAGCGCGGCATAGGTCACGGCCTGCACGCTGGTTTTGCCTTTCACGGCGAGGCTGGCTGCCGTGCCGGCTGCGTGGCCCAACATCATGAAAACTGGCTCCATGCGCACGGAGCCATAGGCGGCGTGGGAGCATGAAAGGCAGCACGGCACGAGCAGGTTTTCACACTCCTCTGCGCGCGGCCGCAGAGATTTGTAGCTGATCGGGAAAGGCTTGATACCCACGAAGAAGCCGCGCTCACGATGGAGCACACCCTTTTCATCCACATAGAGAGTGACGCCGTGTGAATCCAGTGGGTAAGAGCCCAACGCCACCGAGTCCTCACTGACCCGTGTGCCGCGCGCTTCGTTCTCCGTGATGACGTAGTCACCCACCATGCGGCGCGCCTCACGAACATAGAGTTGATGCGGAAAGTGATCGTTGTCGGCGAATTCATCCTTGGGCAGGCCCCAGCGTTGCGTCTCGGTGCGCACCTCCTGCGGCAGGCGCGGATCATTGCCAAGAAACCAAAGCATGCCAAGCAGATAGTCCTTGTGCTGTTGCCACAGTTTTTCACGCTCTGCGTAGTCGCCATCTGGCCAGCTGTAGCTGGTGCCGTACATGTCACTGCCAAACTCACTGCCGCAGTTCGAGTCGGTCTTGCGGTTTGGCACGAGTTCAAAATTAATGCCCAAATCGCCGCCATTGCCGCGCAGGCCGATCGCCGCGTGCTTGCGCGGGCCGGGACGCACATTCTTCATGGTGGCGATGTGACGGGCGAGCAATTCGTAGTCGAGCGGATTGTAGCTTGCCGGTTTGGCCAAGGGCACGCGATTTTCCGGAAGGTCGGTGAGGCAGATGCGAAAATTGTAGGCCTGCACACGATGATCGCCACTGCCCTTGGGGCCGGGCGGTTTCGGCTCCACCCTGGGCAGCAGACCGCTGGAAGGATCACCCGCGACGACATAGGGGCTGATCTTTGGAAACGGCGCCGGGGTGAAGGGGAACGATCCATTCAAAGTTTCGCCATACTGGCTGTTAGGCTCGCGGCCAACAATGTACTTCACGCCCGCCTTCGCCATGACATCGCCCTCATAGCTGGAATCGATAAAGACCTTCGCCGAGAATTCGCGACCGCTCTCCATGATGAGGCTGGTCAGACGCACGCCCTCCTTGCGCACGCCCTTCTTCAGATCCAGCCGCTCGCCATAGACCACCTGCACTCCGGCTTCGCGCGCCATGTCATTGAATACCCGCTCTGCCGCATGCGGCTCAAAGATGAACTGCGCCTGGATTTCCTCCATGCGCGGACCGTCCACGCCCCAGATCTTTGGCAGCCAGGAGAGATAGGCTTCCCGGGTTTGGAACTTCCACGCCTCCGGTTGGGTGTAATAACGGTAGACGCGCTGGTAGAACTCCCGCGACAAACCGCCGATGGTTTCCGTCGAACCGTTGTCTGTCCAGCCAAGACCGCTGCTGCTCATCCCACCCAAGTGCCGGCCGGGCTCAATCAGGATGACGCGATGTCCGAGGCGGGCCGCCTGTACGGCAGCAATGACACCGCCGGAGGTGCCGCCATAGACACAAACATCCGCCTCATCGGCACGCGCGGCAGTGACGGCGAGAACTATGGCGAAAACGGCAACGAATCTCATGAGGGAAGCAGGCATGGTGAAATGACATCGTAAAACCCGCAGGATGTCACGAATCTTTCCAACCCAGTCGAAAAGCTACCATCTAGAATTTTGCTGCCGCGAGAGGTCTCACTTGCTAAGTTCCTGCGTAGTCCAAAACGTTGTACGACCTTCTGCGGCAGCGCGGACCTCCTTGACCTTTGATGCGGCGATCGTTGGCGCTTTGTTGCCAAAGCTGGTGCGGATATAGTTGAGCACATCAGCGGTCTGTTGATCATTCAAACCTGTTGGCGGCATCGGCAGAGGCGCGAATTGTTTGAACTCCACGCCGCCCACCTGAAGCGGACCTGTCAAGCCATGCAGGACAATCTTGATCAGGCGCTCAGCGTCACCCTTGATCCAGTCGCTGCCAGCCAATGGCGGATAGACGCCTGGCAATCCTTTGCCTTCGGGTTGGTGGCAATTGAGGCACAGCGCATCGTACACTATCTTGCCTGGATGCTCCACGGTTGGCGCCGCCGTCGCGATGCTCTTCACATACGCGGCACGCGCGGCACTGCCGCCGAAGCGAAGATTGGCCAGCACCGGCTGCCATTGCGGCTGAAGGGCACGCACCACCTGCCGCAGTGCGTAGTCGAGGAACTTGTCGCGCGGATGATCAAGCGCCTGAGTGGCAACCTCCACGGTTGCAGTGCCCTTGACGCGAGCACATGCCACTACGGCTTCCAGGCGCACACGGGGATGCTCATCATTGACGGATTTGGCCAGCAGCACCAGAGCACCGGGCAGGTCATCAGCCCACGCGCCAATAACCCGAGCCCCATAGGCGCGCACCCGGGCATCCTTGGCGGCCAGGAGCTTCGCCAGCAATTCCGGACGGGGAGATTGATGCGATTCAAACACACCGCACACTTCCATGAGCAATCGTTCATCATCGTTTTTTGCCACGAACGCATCGGCCGCGGCGATCACCTCTTTGGTTGGGCCGTCGAATAGAAGTCTCTTTGCCTGATAGCGCGTCCACCGCTCAGGGGAGCGCAATTGCTCCAGCAATTGCGGGGGCGTCATCTCCGCCAGTGGCGGCTGCTTGACTGAAGGCAGTCCTTTTGCGGTGATGCGCCAGATGCGGCCATGCGTTCGATCGCGGCGAGCATCGGCATAGCTGGCCTGATAGTGACCGATCACAGGATTGAACCAATCGGCGAGGTACATCGCCCCATCAGGACCGACACTCACATCCACGGGGCGAAAGGAAGGATCGGAGGACACGACCAACTTGGGCAATTGCTCGGTCTTGAATCCGGCGCCGTCATCGGCAAAGCGGTGCAGTTCCACCACGCTGCCGAAGTAACCGCCAATCAAAGCACAACCCTGGATATCCTTTGGCAGCGCACTCGTCCCAATGATCTCGATCGAGGTCGTCTTCGGACTGGTGTCGAAGAGCATTCCGGTCGGATGATATTCATCAGGGTCCTTCATCGCCACGAGGCCTGGGACGCTGTAATAACCGGCGGGCCGGTCGCCGCTTTTGTGGAAGACTTGATTGAAATCATCAAAGGCCACTCCCCAACAGTTGTGGCCAGCTTTGGCGCCATTGAAGAAACCTTCCAGCTTTTGCGTGCGCGGATTCAGCCGCCACAATCCGGATTTCTCGAGACGTGCCAAACCCCAGGGCGTTTCCACTCGCGAATAGGCATGCAGACCTTGCGAAAACCAAAGGCTGCCATCCGGACCATGGCAGATCGAATTGGCCAATTGATGCGTGTCACCGATGCCAAAGCCGGCGAAGATCACACGCTTTTGATCCGCCTTGCCATCGCCATCCGTGTCACGCAAATGCACGATCTGATCAAAGTCGCAGACAAAGACGCCACCGTCTCCGGGCTCCACGCCTTCGACCATGGTAAGGCCTTCAGCGAAGCGCGTCGACTTGTCGGCACGCCCGTCGCCATCCGTATCTTCGAGGATGAGAATGAAATCCGAAGGCTTTACGCCCGGCATGGCTTGCGGATAGGTCGGTGAACAGGCCACATACAGCCGCCCGCGGGCGTCCCAGGCAAATTGGGTGGGCTTGGCCACGCCCAGATCCTCCGAAGCAAACAGATTGACTTCGTAGCCGTCGGCGACTTTGAAAGCCGCCATCTGTTGTTCGGGCGTCAGCACGGCAGCCGTCGGTTTCGCCGGCTTCGTCGCCGGGAGTTCAGCGACGACTTCGCCTCTGGCAAGCGCATGAATGCGGGCATCCAGCGCGGCGATCCGCGGTTTGTGCGCTTCGAAGCTCTGTTGCAACGACGGTGCGTCATCGACGGGCTTGCCGAACATCTGGCTGACACGATCTCCATAGACGAAGGACCAATTGGCGGGACGCCAACAGTCATTCCACAGACGATTCTTTTCGACAATCAGAGTGCGCAACTGACCCAAGTCATCGGCCTCACTGGTTGAGACACCCAGTTGACCGGCGATCAGATGCGCCACGGTCCGCAACCCCTCACTGTTTAGATGGAGGCCATTGTCCGTCAGCCTGGGCATGCTGGTGGCGCGCTCCGACAGCGGCGTGAACAAATCCACATAGATGGCGCTGCGTTGCTTGGCGATATCACGCACGGCATTGGCATAGACGGCGACATCGTCATTCCGCAGCGTGAGGTCGGGAGCATGCGAAGCCGTGGGCTTTTCGAAAGGCATGGGCGAGATTAGGACGAGCCGTGACGTGCGTCCCGCGAACTGATCGAGGAGGCGATGATACGCCAGCTTAAACTCAGCCAGCTTCGCCGGGCCGTCGAATGCCTCGATTTGGCCGAACTGAGCAAAGACCATGCCCGCGCCCGCGGCATCCAGTTGCGCCTTCCAAGAACCAAAGTTCAAATCACGCCACTGCTCATACACCGTGTCCCCTTCCCACCCCATCGATCGAAAGCGCGGTTGCTGCTTGGCAAGGGCAGACGCGAGCATCGACTCCAATTCACCGGACTTTTGTTCACGCACCAAATTGGTCTGTCCCGCCAGGACGATCACCGTATCAGCGTCCAAGGTGAATTTGCCTTCCTTGAAAGGCGCATAAGCCACCGGAGCGCTTTCGGCATTGCCAAAGCGATTGAGCACATCCTTCTCGCCAGGCACAATGTCGTCGGAAAGCGATTCGATGGTGATGTTGCGGAAGGCGATCACCGCCTTGCAGTTGCCGTGAATCTGCAGAGCGATGAGCCCATCCTTGTCGATTCCCGGTTCGCGTTCCGTGTAATCCACCGTCAGCGTGCCATTCACAAATAAGCGAATGCGGTCCTGCTCGGCACGAATCTCGTAGCGATTCCAGTCACCGGGCTTCTCCGCCTTTTCGATGATTTCCTTCACCGCTTCGACCAGCGTCACCTTGCGCCGTGATTCGTCATAAAGATTGCCGCTCTTTCCTGCGCCAATGTCCGCCTGGAACCCGCTCATTTCATTCGGCGGCTGCGGGATGCGTTTGCTGCGAAATTGTACGCCCCCATTCACAAAACCCTCGGTGCCCACCAGCTTGTATTCGAGTTTGAGGATGAAATTTTTGAACTTCTTCTTCGAAGCGAGAAACTCATTTTGTGGATTTCCTTCCATCGACCCGCCGAAGATGACCCCGTCCTCAATGCGCCAGACCTTCGTCGTCTCCCCTTCCCAGCCATTGAAGGTTTTGCCGTCGAACAGGGACACTGGTTCGGCGCCGAAAGTCGTGACCCAGAGGCAAGCGAACGTGGCTGCGGAAAGAAAACGTAAAAGCATGGCAGAGGTAAACGGAATGAAGCACTACGCCAGTTCGCAGGTCACCTTGCCGCTCTTGTCCATCTCGCCCAGCACGACTGCGCCTGTGCCGATCTTCAACGCCTTCTTCACATGCTTGGCATCGACGATGGCCACCCAACCGATGCCCATGTTGAAGGTATCCCAGGCATCCTGCGGTTCGGCGTGGCGCAGCACTTTTTGAACGACGTCATTCTTCCACACGGGAACCTTCAGGTGGCAACCCAGGCCGCGCTTCGTGAAAATGCGGCCGAGATTTTCCACCAGCCCGCCACCGGTGATGTGCGCCATCGCTGCCGGCTTGATCTTGGCCTTTCTCAGACCCCAAACCTGCTCATGATAGAGCAGCGTGGGGGTCAGCAGTTTGGCAGCGTCCTTCTTGCTGAGTTTGATGTTCTCCTTGGCTAGAATGCGGCGCACCAAGCTAAAACCATTCGCATGAAATCCGGCGCTCGGCCAGCCAATGAGGACATCGCCCTTCTTGATCTCTGATGGATCCAGCACGTCTTTCTTCTCGGCAGCACCAATGGCAAAGCCGGATAATTCCACCATGCCTTCCAGCACAGCGCCAGGCATCTCAGCGGTT
>JAXMIV010000783.1:0-3583 GCA_034377045.1 Prosthecobacter sp.
GCCGGCGCGCGTGGCGCGCTTCGTTCTGCGCCACAAAGTTTTCCTTCTGCTCAGCGCTGAGCAGAGACGTGGTCACGGGCACACTGCGAGAGGCGTCCAGAACATGGACGATGGGACCGCTGTAGTGCGGGGCGATCTTGATGGCGGTATGAGCGGCGCTGGTGGTCGCGCCGCCGATGAGCAGCGGCAGCTTGAGGCCCTGGCGTTCCATTTCCTTGGCCACATGCGCCATCTCATCGAGCGAGGGGGTGATCAGGCCGCTGAGGCCAATGATGTCCGCGCCGATGTCGCGGGCGGCCTTGAGAATCTTTTCGCAAGGCACCATGACGCCAAGATCCGTGACCTCGAAGCCATTGCAGGCCAGCACGATGCCGACAATGTTTTTGCCAATGTCATGGACGTCTCCCTTCACGGTGGCCATGACGATCTTGCCGCCGCCCTGTTGGGCAACTTCGGCGGGAATGAGATCCGCCGCGGTCGGGCCTATTTGGCTTTGGTCAGTTGCTTTGCCGCATCTTTCTTCAATCGTTCCTGCTGCCCGGCTTGCCGAAGCGACTCCAAGGTCGCTTTCTCTACCGACCGGAAGATTTCGACCGCTTGAGCGCTGAGTTGGCCGGAGAAATTGGAGAAGGACTTCTTCGGTGTACCCTGGTGAGTTGTGTTGCTGACTGAAGAGTTCATGGAGTAAAGTATGCCCTATTTCTTTCAAGAATTCAACCGATTCGTTGAGATGTTCCGAGAGCCAGGGCAAATCCCGTATTTGGGGAGATTCGTGCTCACTGTTATCGATGACAAGCACGCGTGCATCCTTGATATCGATAAAGACGTTGTCTGCTAAGTCGATTACTGTCCTGGCCGCCTGGAAGTGACCCGAAGCCGCCCGATCAAGTGGTACGATACGCCCCCCTCCCTCATCCTCCACAGCCCGCTTAACCATGTTTAAAATGGCATTTTTCCAAGGACAGTAAACAAATCGGATATCGACTGTCAGCCCTGCTTCAAAGCAGGCTTTAAGGTGCTCCCTGCTACGCGCCACGTTTTGCATCGTTCCGTCCATCACCATCACCACTTCGGGACTGATATGGCTCACATCTCGGGTTGCGGTTGTCTTTCCGCTGCCTTGTCCTCCGGCATTAAAAACCACCCCTTGACCAGGCTCAGACTTGGTAAGCAGACGTTTAAAAACCCAATCAATAAAAGCACCCGCAGGCTGAAGCGTGGCAACACTCCAGCGTTGGCGTGATTGACGATCCGCGCAATAGTCTGAACTGAATCTCTGTGCTTCATTTCTATCCAAAATGAAGGGGCGTTCCTGCGAGACCAAATACTGTTCTTCAAATCCCTCAAGATCCGCCGCCAACTGCGCCGCGAACTTCACTTCCATGCGCCGTTCCTCCAAACTTAGTCCGGGGTAGGGAGTATAGGAAAAGCCTTCCGCCAGGATGACGTCGCCGCCATTGGCCA
Organism: Prosthecobacter sp.; assembly: GCA_034377045.1. GTDB lineage: Bacteria > Verrucomicrobiota > Verrucomicrobiia > Verrucomicrobiales > Verrucomicrobiaceae > Prosthecobacter. The sequence goes on from JAXMIV010000783.1 coordinate 1,465, forward strand.
GGGCGGCGGCGGTTTGATGCGCGGCCTCCACAACGAGGACGCGCAGCTTCGCGGCGATCTCCTTTTCCTTCTCCATGAAGGGCTGCAGATAGGCCACGCTCTGCTTCATCACGCGGGCGCTCTTGACCACCTGCGGCAGGAACATCTTGCCGGCGCCAAAGAGATCGCCGACCACGCTCATGCCATCCATCAGCGGCCCTTCGATGACGGAGAGCGGCTTGCCTAACTTGTCGAGCGCTTCCTGGGTATCGACATTGATGAAGTCGGTGATGCCCCTGAGCAACGCATGCTCAAGACGCTTCTCCACGGACACGTCGCGCCAGGCGAGATCGGCTTCCTGCTTCTTGACGCCACCCTGGCCGCGGAATCGCTCGGCATAGTCCACGAGAATTTCGGTCGCATCTGGCCTGCGGTTGAGCAGCACGTCCTCGACCTTCTCCAGCATTTCCTTGGGGATCTCCTCGTAAACCTCCAGCATGCCCGCGTTGACGATGCCCATGTCCATGCCCGCGTTGATCGCGTGAAAGAGGAAGGCGCTGTGCATCGCCTCGCGCACCGGATTGTTGCCGCGGAAGCTGAAGCTGATGTTGCTGACGCCGCCGCTGACTTTCGCGTAAGGCAGGTTCTGTTTGATCCAGCGTGTGGCGTTGATGAAGTCTAACGCATAGTTATTGTGCTCTTCCAGGCCGGTCGCCACCGTGAGGATGTTTGGATCAAAAATGATGTCTTCCGGCGGGAAGCCGACCTCGTCCACGAGGATGCGGTAGGCGCGTTCGCAGATGCGGATCTTGTCCTCATAGGTCGCGGCCTGGCCTTGTTCATCGAAGGCCATCACCACGGCCGCCGCGCCGTAGTGCTTCACCTTATGCGCGTATTCGCGAAACTTGTCCTCGCCCTCTTTCATCGAGATGGAGTTGACGATGCCTTTGCCTTGCAGGCATTTCAGGCCGGCTTCGATGATCTCCCATTTCGAGGAGTCCACCATGATTGGCACCTTCGCGACTTCGGGCTCGGTTTGCAGCAAAGTCAGGAACTTCGTCATCGTCGGCACGCCGTCGATCAGGCCTTCGTCCATGCAGACGTCGATGACGTTGGCGCCATTCTCCACCTGCTGGCGGGCGATGCTTACCGCTTCCTCGAACTTGCCGTCCTTGATCAGCTTCGCGAACTTCGGCGAGCCGGCGACGTTCGTGCGCTCGCCGATCATCAGGTAATTGGAATTGGGCGTCAGCGAGAATGGCTGCGAACCGCTGAGCTTCATCAAAGGCTCGGACTGCGACACTTCGCGCGGCTGCACATTCTCCACCGCCTTCGCGATCGCGGCGATGTGTTCAGGTGTGTTGCCGCAGCAGCCGCCGATGAGGTTGACGAAGCCGCTCTTGGCAAAGTCGGCGGCGTATTCGCCCATGTGCTTTGGTTCGAGGTCGAAGCCCGTCGGCGCCAGCGGATTGGGCAGGCCGGCATTCGGGTAGCAGGAAACGAAACAGTCCGCCTTCTGCGCCAGCTCTTCCAGGAAAGGCCGCATCAGGTCCGGGCCTAACGAACAGTTGAGGCCGATCGACAGCGGACTCACATGCCGCATGGCATTCAGATAGGCCTCCGTGGTCTGCGCCGAGATCATCGTTTCGCCGCCGCGCCCGACCGCCGCGGAGATCATAATCGGCAGCACCATGCCGTCCTTTTCAAAGACTTCGCTCGCCGCCACCAGCGCCGCCTTGGCATTGAGGGAGTCGAAAATCGTTTCTACCAGCAGGACATCCGAACCACCCGCGATCAACCCGCGAATCTGATGGATGTAGGCTTCCTTCACCTGATCAAACGTCACGTAGCGAAACGACAGATCCTCCGGGTCAGGGAACTGCGACAGCGATACCGTCAGCGGCCCCACGGCGCCGGCCACGTAACGCTTCCGGCCGGTCTTTTCACCAACTTGATCGGCCCACTTGCGGCACTGCTGGGCGGATTGGAAATTGATGTCCCAGGCCAGTTCATTGAGGAACTTGTCCTCGATGATCTTCTGGAAAAACTCCGGATCTTTGCGTCCGCCACGTTCGCGGGGATCTTCGACAAAAAACTCGCTTTGGGAGATTGAGGTCGCCGAAAAGGTGTTCGTCTCAAT
>JAXMIV010000784.1:0-15616 GCA_034377045.1 Prosthecobacter sp.
AAATTTGCCTCATTCTTCGCCCTGCGGGCAGCCTTTCGGCTGGCTGTCTCGCTACGCTCGGCTGTGGTCAATCACTCTCATTCCTTTGCCACCCATTCCTTTGCTAAAGTTCGTGTTCAAAAATGGGGACATTCTGGGGACCGCAAATCCCCAGACTTTGCCTTCACCCTCAACGATTTACACACAAAACCCCCAAATGGGGATGCAAAAAATGTCCCCATCCCCCCGGCCTCCCCTTCCCAACATCCGCGCCATCTGCGTCCATCTGCGGTCAAAAATCCCCGTTCCCCGTCAGTCCAAGATCCCGCACAGAGGACTGGTGCGGACCACTCTCCCAGATTCGTGCCATTCGTTCAATTCGTGGTTCTCCCAGCTTCCCCAAAATGGGAGCCGAGCGGACGCGAGACAGCCAGCGAAGCTGCCCGCAGGGCGAGGGCGAGAGTGGCGAGGACGAGGCAATTACCGGGGATTCATGGGGATCGGCCATCCCCACTCAAACTCGCTGATACTCAATGCTTTAACCGCAAAATATCCAAATGGGGATTCACAAAAATGTCCCATTCTTCCCCATCCCCCAAACTACCGCTCAGCCATAGCCAACCACCGCCAACAATCGCAAACCATGCCCCGCCCTACCTCAAGTCTCCTCAGACGATTCGAGATCACCGGAAAGTTCGGCTTCGATGGCCTCGATGCTGGGAAGGCTGGAGGCAAGTTCGGTGGGAAGGGCGCGGGTGAATTCGTAGTCAGCGATGCCGATGGGCTTATGAATGTCGCGCAGGGCGTACTCAGCGAGGATTCGGTCCTTGGTCTGGCAGAGGATGAGACCGAGGGTGGGTTGATCCTGGGGATGGCGGAGTTGGTCGTCGATGACGGAGCAGTAGAAGTTCATCTTGCCGGCATGCTCGGGTTTGAAGTCCCCCTTTTTGAGATCAACGACGACGAAGCAGCGAAGGTTGAGGTGATAGAAGAGGAGATCGAGGTAGAAGTCGCGGTCGCTGACGGCGAGGCGGTACTGGCGGCCGACGAAGGCGAAGCCCTGGCCGAGCTCGAGGAGAAATTTCTGAATGTGGACGAGGAGGCCAGTTTCCAGTTCACGCTCATGGAAAGGCTCTTCCAAGGTGAGGAAATCGAAGAGGTAGGGGTCTTTCAGAAGGCCCGAGGCGAGACTGGCGTGAACGGGAGGGAGGGTGGAACTGAAGTTGGTGATCGCAGTTCCCTGACGTTCGTGGGCACGGTTTTTGATCTGAACAGTGAGGGTCTCACGACTCCAGCCGTGCTCCAGGGTCTGCCAGGCGTACCAGAGCCGAGTCGGGAGGTCTTTGATTTTCTCGATGAGGGCGATGTTGTGACCCCAAGGGATTTGTGCAACGGCCTGTTGCAAAACTGGGTTCGCGGCTGCTGTTACCAATTGTGCCACAGGCTGTGGCACAATTGCAGAAGCTTGATTTCCAACATCTTGCAAAAGTGCCACAGCCTGTGGCACTTTTGTCGTTACCTCGGAATACTCGCGGTAGAAACGGAGCATGCGCTTGATGTTCCGCTCAGAAAAACCCTTCTCCTCCGGCAGCTCATTCTTCAAATCCACTGCCAGTCGAGGGATGACACTGGCTCCCCAGCCTTCCTGCTCCTGCCTAGCGGCGATCATGCGGCCGATGTCCCAATACATGAGAATCATCTCGGCATTGGCGGAGAGCGCCGCCTTGTGCTGGGCCTGCCGGACTCGCCCCTTGATGTCGGTCAGGAGATCATGATAAAGGGCGAGTTCGGCGCTCATTTTGGCGGGGATTCAATCCATGAGACTCGGCATCGGAATGCCAAGCTACGACTATCCCTTTACCCTGCTCCATCTTTGGAACGCTTCGATGGCTTCATACTCGGCCAGCCCCAGCTTGTCATAGTTCCGCGCATTCTGCCGATTCGACTCAGGCGAACTCAATTCCAAACTCGACAGCGACCCATACCGGGACAAGGCGCGGGCTTTGCGTTCCATTTGGGTGGGGGACATCGGGATGGCCATGTCGATCTCGTGGGGCTCCAATGACTTTTCTTTGCCGCGGTAGAGCCATTGGCTGCATTGGCTGGCCCAATCCTCTTTTTCGCAGGTCTTCAGCGCGGCCTCGAGGAGGCGGAAGGTGATGCCGGCGACGCTGGACGGGTCGGCGGCATCGCCGGTGGCGAAGATCTGGTGGGGTTTGTGGTCGCGCAGGAGTTTTACCAACGCGTCGGAGTCGGCCGGGGTGGACTGGAAGCGGCGGTAGCGGCCGGATTCGTAGAAGGGGAGGTCGAGGAAGATGAGGCGGTCGTTGGGGACGGAGCAGGCGTGGGCGGCATCGCGCAATTCGCCGCGAAGGATGAGGGCCTTCAATTGGCGGAGAAGGGGCTGGTCTTCGCCGAATTCGCCCTTGTCGGCGAGGAGTTTGAGGGCTTCGCGGGCGTAGGCGACCTGGGTTTTCCAGGCGGCGGGGTTTTCGACGACGCCGGCGAGTTCGAGGAGGGTTTCGGCGAATTTGTCGGCCTCGGAATCACCGACGCGCAGGGAGCCGGAGGTGAGGGCGACGAGGCGGACGTCGTGCCCCTGCTCGATGAGGCGGTCGATGGTGCCGCCCATGGCGACGACGGCGTCCTGGGGTTCGGGCGAGAAGATGAGGACGCGCTTGGGATAAGGGCGGGCGCGCTCGGGCCGGTAGGTGTCGTCTTCATCAGGCTTGCCGCCGGGCCAGCCGGTGATGGTGTGCTGCATCTGGTTGAAGATGCGGATGTTGAGCTGGTAGGCGGGGCCTTGCTCGGAGAGGAGGTCGGAGAGGCCGTGCTCGTTGTAGTGCTCTTCGGTGAGTTTGAGAACGGGGCGGGTGGTCTTGAAGGCCTGCCAGACGACGGCGCGGCGGGTTTCACGCGGGGTCCAGGAGGCGGGACCGACGAGCCAGGGGAGCTTGATGCGCGTCAGTTCGGAGGCGGCGCCCTGGTCGATGAAGAAGCGGGCGTTCGAATGGTCCTGAAGGAAGGAGGCGGAGATGGCCTCGGTGACGGGGCCTTCGACGGCCTTGGCGACCATTTCGGCTTTGTTGTCGCCCCAGGCCATGAGGACGAGGCGCTTGCCGCGCAGGATGGTGCCGACCCCCATGGTGATGGCGAAGTGGGGGACGTTTTCTTCCCCACGGAAGTCGGCGGCGGCGTCCTGCCGGGTGACGCGGTCGAGGGTGATGCGGCGGGTGAGGGAGTCGCGCGAGGAGCCGGGTTCGTTGAAGCCGATGTGGCCGGTGCGGCCGATGCCGAGGATCTGGAAGTCGATGCCGCCGGCGGAGTCGATGCGCTCTTCGTAGTCGCGGCAATGGGTGAAGACCTGGTCGCCGGCGACGGTGCCGGAGGGGATGTTGATGTTCTTTTTGGGAATGTCGATGTGGTCGAAGAGCTGCTCGCGCATGAAGCAGGCGTAGCTTTCGGGGTGGTCGGCGGAGAGGCCGTAGTACTCGTCGAGATTGAAGGTGATGACGTTTTTGAAGGAGAGGCCTTCGTCTTTGTGGAGGCGGATGAGCTCGCGGTAGAAGGGGACGGGGGTGGAGCCGGTGGCCATGCCGATGACGGCGGTCTTGCCCTGGGCGGCGCGTTCTTCAATGAGGGCACGGACTTCGGCAGCGAGGGCTTTGGCGGCGGCGCTGGAGGTGGGGAAGATCTGGGTGGGGATCTTCTCGAAGGCTTCGGTGGGGGAGCGGCGGGGCGACGACATGGTGGGGGCGGGGCGCTGAAGGATGGAAGGTAGAAGATGGAGGGGTGCGGGGCGGGAGGTCAATGGCGGAAAGTGGCGAGTTTTGGTGGGAATGTGTCGGCGAAAACCGATGCGGGATGAGAGATGAGGGAAACTTTCGGGCCGGAGGCGGTGTTGAAGGGGCTATCTATGATGAAATCACTTTTCGCTCTGCTGATGGGATGGGTGCTGGTGGCGGCAACGACGCTGCAGGCCGCAGACCCCTCACCCCAGCCCTTTGATTCGCTACGCTCACCCTCCGGGCAGCCTTTGGCTGTCGATCTCCGCTCCGCTGCGGTTCCCCAAAGGGGCGAGGGAGGGACTGTTGCGCGGCGGGAGTGGACGGTGGATGGGGTGACGCGGGAGGCGCTGGTTTATGTGCCGGAGAAGGCGAAGGAGGTGGCGACGCCGGTGGTGTTTGCGTTTCACGGGCACGGCGGAAATATGCGGAACTCGGTGAATACGTTTCGGATTCACACGCTGTGGCCGGAGGCGCTGGTGGTGTATCCGCAGGGGCTGCTGACGCCGGGCCGGCTGACGGATCCGGAGGGGAAGAAACCAGGCTGGCAATCGGGCGCGGGGGCGATGGGAGATCGCGATCTGAAGTTCTTTGACGCGATGCTGGCGAGCCTGAAAACGGACTACAAGGTGGATGCGAAGCGGATCTTTTCGACGGGGCACTCGAACGGCGGTGGCTTTACGTATTTGCTGTGGGAGACACGGGGAGAGGTGTTCACGGCGATGGCGCCTTCGGCCTCAGCGGCGGCGCAGTCGCTGGCGAAGCTGAAGCCGAAGCCGGTGCTGCATCTGGCGGGTGAGAATGATCCGCTGGTGAAGTATGCGTGGCAGAAGGCGACGATGGCGCAACTGCGGCAGATGAATCAATGCGGGGAGGGTGTGTCGTGGGAACTGGACGCGAACTGCACGTTTTATGCCTCGAAGATCGGCACGCCGGTGGTGACGGCGATTCACCCGGGCGGGCATGAGTTTCTGAAGGGGGCACCGGCGGTGATCGTGAGGTTCTTCAAGAGTGTGAAGACGGAGTGAAGGAGTTCTGGAAATGTGCTGGCCGGCTGCTTGCGGGAGCCCATGGGACGTCCTATGTGCTCTGCACATGAAGTTTCGATTTCCCCTTCCCCGCCTGCCATTGGTGCTATTCGCCGGTTTGACCATCGCCCTGAGTTCGAGCATGGCCGCGGAACCGAAGAAGAAGGCGGACAGGACTTCGAACCGTGGGCCGCAGGAGGTGGATCTGAAGTTTAAGCTGCCGCCGCCACCAGTGTTGACGCCGGCTGAAGCGGCGAAGGCAATCAAGCTGCCGAAGGGATTCAAGATCGAATGCATCGCCAGTGAGCCGATGATCGAGTCGCCGGTGGCGATGAGTTGGGATGATCAGGGGCGGCTGTATGTGTGCGAGATGCGCGGCTACATGAATGACGCGAACGCGAAGGGAGAGGATCAGCCGCTGGGCAGAATCTCGCGCCTGGAGGATGTGGACGGCGACGGCATCATGGACAAGGCGACGGTGTTTGTGGACAAGCTGATCATGCCGCGCTCGATCACGGCCTTTGGCGACGGGGTGATTGTGGCGGAGCCGCCTAACTTGATTTGGTATCACGACACGAAAGGTACGGGCGTGAGCGACAAGAGCGAAGTGATCGCGGACAATTTCGGCACGAAGGGCGGCCAACCAGAGCACATGGCAAATTCGCTCACCTTCATGCAGGACAATTGGCTGTGGGGTTCGGCCTACGCGCAATGGCTGCGGTTTGTGAAGGGAAAATTTGTCAGCGAGCCTGTGCGCAGCGGCGGCCAGTGGGGCTTGACGCAGGACGATTGGGGCCGGCGCTATTTCAATTACAACAGTGACTTTTTGCGCGCGGATCTGCTGCCGCCTTCGGTCTATGCGCGCAATCCAAATCTAGCCGATAAGTTGGCGCTGAACTGGCAGGTGATGAAGGATCAACGTTGCTTTTCGCCGGTGCCGACGCCGGGGGTGAATCGCGGATATACTGAAGGCAAACGCCAATCCGACGGGACGATGAGCGACGGCCAACTGCGGAGCAACGGCACGCTGGCGACTTGCACAGGAACCTGCGGACCGGTGATTTATCGCGGTGATCTGTTTCCGAAGGAGTTTCAAAGCAATGTGTTCATCCCCGAGCCGTGTGGCAATCTGGTGAAGCGGCTGATTCTCAGCGAAACGGGCGGTGTGGTGACGGCGAAAAACGCGTATCCGGCATCGGAATTTCTGACTTCGACGGATGAGCGGTTTCGCCCGGTGAATGCCTACAACGGTCCCGATGGCGCGCTGTATCTGGTGGACATGGCGCGCGGCATTGTGCAGCACAAGTTTTTCCTGACGCATTACCTGATCGCGAACATCGAGGCGCGGAAGCTGGAGACGCCGGTGAATCTTGGCCGCATCTGGCGCATCGTTCCGGACAAGGGCAAAGATTCGGTTAGGCCAAAGGCGGTAAAGCTGCCGAAGGAGACGGCAGCGCTGGTACCGTTCCTCGATCATCCAAACGGCCACGTGCGTGATACAGCGCAGCGCCTGCTGTTGGAGCGTGCGGACGTGAGCGTGATCGATGCGGTGAAGAAGCTGACGGTGGAAGGCAAGACGCCGCAGGGCCGTGTGCAGGCGCTGTGGACGCTGGAAGGTCTCGGGCCGCTGATGCCGGACGTGATCACGCCGTGCCTGAAGGACAAGCATGAGAAGGTGCGCGCCGCAGCGGTACGGCTGGCCGGTATCGGCAACATCCCGGACCTGATGAACATGCAGAGTGACCCGAGCGCGGAGGTGCGGGTGCAATTGGCGCTGCAACTGAGCGCGCAGAGCGGTCCCGTGGCGCAGGCGGCAGTGCTGAAGCTTTTGAAAACCGGCGGCAGCCCGCTGCTCACAGACGCGATCGCCAGCGGTGGCCGCGGTCATGAGTTGGAGTATCTGGAGGAACTGCTCAAGGACCCCGGGGGCAAGAATGATGCATTGGCGAAAAGCGGCCTGCTGAAAATGCTCGCCGGTTGTGTGATGAGTGAACGCCGCGATGCGCGGGTCACCAAGCTGCTGGAATTGACAGCAGCCCAGGCGCCCGACAGCCCGCGGCAGTTGGCGCTGGTCCAGGGCATCATCGGCATTCCCAGCGATGGCAAATCAAAGACTCAGCCGCGCAAGCTGCTATATCTGGACGCGCAACCGGCAGCGCTGGCGGCGCTGAATACGAAGGCGCATACGGTGATGAAGATGCGAGTACTGATCGCCGACGGCACCAAGAAATCCTACATGGAACTTGTCGATGGCGCGATTGCGTGGCCTAACAAGCCGGGTGTGCCACCGCCACCCGTGATTGTACCCTTGACCGCGGAGCAGCAGAAGCGCTTCGACCACGGCAAGATGATCTATGGTGGTCTTTGCGCCGCGTGCCATCAACCCACGGGACTCGGCTTGGAAGGGCTGGCGCCGCCGCTGGTGGACAGTGAATGGGTGTTGGGACCGGCGGATCGCGTGACGCGCATTATCCTGCACGGACTCGGCGGACCGGTGAATGTCGGTGGCCGCACCTGGCGCCTGGAAATGCCGCCGCTGCCGCAGTTTACGGATGAGGACATCGCCAGTATCCAGACGTACATCCGGCGTGAGTGGGAGCACAATGCTTCACCCGTGACGCCGGAAGAGGTCGCGAAAATTCGCGCTGCCGATGCCGGGCGGACGAAGGCCTGGACGGCGGAGGAGTTGAATCCGCCGAAGAAGAAGAAATAGTTTCCAATATTGTGTGGCAACGGGCTCGGGAGACGGGTTCGGTGTCGCAATGCGACAGGTGATCCTCCAGGTATTTGCCTGGGGGGTTGGCGGCGGTCCGGGGAAGACGGGCGGGCTTCGCCACACCCATCTTACGATTTTCTGGCGATTCTTTTTGTTGGGCGGTGTTTAGCGGATGAAGCGGCCGGTGAGGACGGGGCGTTGGTCTTTTGTCTTCCCGCTCATTTCGGCGAGGCTGTTGAGGAAATGGATGGTGACCTGGTCGCCTTCGAATTCGCAGGTGACGGTGTCGTGGTGCGGGGTTTCGATGTAGCGCCAGGTGAGTTCGAGGTTGTCGTCGTCCTGCCAGGTGGCGCTGGCGGCGAGCTTGGAGGTGGGCTGTTTCTTGGGAGCGCCGCCGGAGATGAGGCGCGGCGGGGTGCCGGGCAGGGCGGTTTCGCCAAGCTGCCAACCTTCGAGGCCGTGGCGGATAGTATGCTCGGCCGCTTCACCGTGCGCGACGAAGGTGCAGCCCTTGTCATCGAAGGTAAACGTGACGTTGGTTAGGCCGAGATCGTTGGTGAGCAATGTGAACGTCTTGCCAGTGATGCCGACAGCGGTGGGGGATATGACCTTGGCTTTCGGCGGGGTCAGCGCGAGAGACTTGAGTGTTTGTTGCAGCCGGGATTGCGACGCCGTGTCCGCGGCAAGCGCCTGGGGCTTGCATGCGGGCAAAAGGTGCTGCCAAACGTGATCGAGAATGCCCTGCATGTCTTTGCTTTCGCTGGTCATGATGATCACGGCATCCTGCTCTGGGAGAACGATGGTGAACTGGCCGAAAGCGCCATCGCCACGGAAGGCGTCGTTTTGACAACGCCAGAACTGATAGGCGTAACCCTGCTGCCAATCGTTCTTTTCGGTGGGGCGGCCGGCTTTGAAAGAAACCGGCTGCTGAATCTTGAAGGTGGTGGCTTCTTCGATCCACTTGGCGGGGAGAATCTGTTTGCCCTGCCACTGGCCTTTTTGCAGGAAGAGCTGGCCGAACTTGGCGAGGCCCTCGGTGCGGATGCTGAGTCCCCAGCCGCCGGTATTGATGCCGCGCGGGCATTCCTCCCAGGTCATGCCGGAGATGCCGAGGGGCTCAAACAAACGTGATGTTAGGTAATCGATGATTTTTTGGCCGGTGACCTTTTGGACGATGGCGGAGCACATGTAGGTGGCGACGCTGTTGTACATGAAGACGGTGCCCGGCTGATGGGTGATGGGTTGGGCGAGGAAGGTGCGGACCCAGTTCTCTTCTTTGACCACGGCGCCGGTGGGCTCCTTCTCATTGCCGACGGACATGGTCAGCAGGTCCTTCACACGCAGAGCGGCGAGGTTGTCGCTGATCTTGGTGGGAAGATCATCGGGGAAAAAGGAGATGACCTTGTCTTCGACGGTGAGTTTGCCTTCCGTGACCGCGAAGCCCACCGCCGTGGAGGTGAAGCTTTTGCTCATGGAATACATGGCGTGCTTCAGGTCGGGCGCATAAGGCGACCACCAGCCTTCGGCGATGACATGGCCGTGACGCAGCATCATGAGGCTGTGCAGTTCGAAACGGCCCTGCGCGATCGCATCGAGAAAGGCCTGGATGCCGGCCGTGGATACGCCTTGGGCTTCAGGGGTGCTGCGCGGGAGGAAGACTGCGGCGGCGGTTTCGGCACCCGCAGGCAGGGTCCAGGCGGTGAGGGCGGCCAGGCTGAGGTATCCAAGGATGCGGCGGCGGGAGGAGGTCATGGAGCCGCCATTTGATCCGATGCCGAGTCCGCACGCAAGAGGGGATTCAAATTTGGGTTTGTCATGAAGAACGCGGGGAGGCAAGCTGCGGGTCATGAAAACGGCTCTCGTGGTTTTCGTCATGGCGCTGCCTCATATCCCATGGGGCTCGGTTTCAGCCTGTTCGTGCAGTACCTCGGCGCCGCCACTCAAGGCGATGGCCAGGACCGACTGCGTGTTCACCGGCAAGGTCACCATGCTCAAAGAAATAGAAAACCCGGTACGTCTCGCGGCCACGATAACAGTGACCAAGCGGCTAAAAGGCGAGATGCCTGACACCGTTCTGGTCACCACCGGATTTGGCGGAGGTGATTGTGGCTTCCCTTTCGAGCAGGGAGAGAGCTATTTGATTTATGCGCAACGACAGAAGGACGGCATTCTTTATACTAATATTTGTATGCGGACGGGTTTTTTGAAGGACGCCGCAACCGAGATTTTGGAACTGGAAGGACGCCTGCCAAAGCTCCGCCATCCTTCCACACCACCGAGTCTGCGTCTGGTGGGGAAGATTGAGGACGCGGGCTACAATGGTCTGATCTTCTCGCTCGAGAATACCTTGCACGACCGCATTTTCCTCTTTTCCGGATCCACGGGTACTCATCGGGTGCAGGTGCAGGTGGACGGCTCATGGATTGACTATGCGCCCAATTGGACGGTGTCTCCCCGGAAGGCGTTGGCCTCGAAAGAAGAGGCCGCAGCCTTGGAGCGCTGGAAGCAGAGTTATGAGGGCATGGAAACGAAGGGTGAAGCGACTTATCTGAACCGCATGTCTGCCATGCGGGAGTTCATCGCCATTCCAACAACGAGCCACACTTGGCGTGTAGGTATCGAATACATCACCGAAGCTGAGTTTGATGCGGGTAAGGAGATTCAACAATCTGGCCAGTGTATATGGAGCGAGGCGATTGTGCCCCAAAACGTCCAAGCACCGGAACTGACGTTTGAGAAGGCATTCACGAGAGAGGCGGCCATCCCGCATCCTCTGGGAGCGCCAAAGTGAGCCGGTCACAGCAAACGATAAAACAACCGCCTATAACCCAAGCGCATGCGATTGTTGCCAGTGGAAGGTGATGGGGCAGGCTTAGCGACATGAAGACGCTGGCACTCTGGCGGATGCGGACCGCCCTCCTGGCGGCGGGTCAGCTGGCCGCGCGTGTTTACGAAGACAAGACCGGGAGCGCGGCAACCGCGTTTCGCGATGCCGAGAAAGCCGGATCGGCGCTGCACAAACGGATGGGAGAGATCGAAAGGGAGCTGGAGCGAAAGCAAGACCCCCTGGCATCCTCGCCGACGAAGCGCATCATCATCGCGGTGCGGGCGGCGGCGGAATTTAAATAGTGGCGACGCTGCCGCTGACCATGTAGGGAGCGCCCAACTCATTCAGCTTCCGCGTAAAGATCAAAAATGGTTCAGGTGACGGCATACATGAAAATCTCCTTCACCTTTTGCTGCACCTGTTCCTCGGTCCAGTCGGGATGCTGAAGGCGTAGTCCAGAAGCTTTGAGCTTACGAGCCGACCAATAGAGGCTGGCCGCCGCGCGCAACTTCTCCGCGCCCGTCATTCGCCGCAGCGTGGCGAGGTATTCGGGGGACATGTCGGAGGCCATGGTATCAAGATAACCCCAGGCTGACCTTAGCGCAAACTTCCAACGCCGCCCTCCAACTTAAACACCTGCCCCACTTCAGTGTCGCTGAGCGCGCGGTCGAAGATGGCGAGGTCATCCATGTGGCCGACATAGGAGGCGCCGAGGACGAGGGCCACCTGCACGGGATCCCAGGCGATGGTGAGGTCCCAGTTTTCGATGCGGCCTTGAAGTTTGCCATTGAGATAGAGGCTGCCTGAAGGTTTGGCGGTCTTGTCGTTGATGTTGGCGATGGTGAAGACGACGTGCGTCCAGACATCGCGGGAGAAGGGAGCGCGCGCCACTTCCACGGCGGGGCGTTTGTCGGCAGGGATATCGGCCCACTGGATATTGGTAGGGTTCCAAATGTGGAAGAGGGGACGGATGGCGTAGCGGAAAAGGCGCGGCGTTTCGTCCTTTGACCACTCGAGGAAGATGAAGCCTTTCTTGCCGTCATCGCCGACGATCTGGATGGGGTCGCAGTAGCCGGGTTCGAGGTCTTCGTCGGGGGTGAGCCTGAGCCAGGATGAAACGGTGGCGCTCCAGTTTTTGGCGTTGTAGTTGAGGCTGCCTGCGCCGCTGAACTGGGGGCGAGTGGCGCCCTTTTTCGGGAAATGCAAGCAGCCACCGAACTTGCCGGCGCCGGCGACGACTTTGACGTCTTCGTTGGGCACACACGGCACGAGGTCCTTGCCCTTTTTGATGTAGGCGATCTTGTCGCCTTTGCTGAAATCGGCATTGAGGCCGGTGTCGAAGGAGGCGTGGAAGGTCAGGGAGTTTTTGAGGGCGTCGGTGCTCTGGGCAAAAAGCGGAGAGGTCAGGCAGAGGACGAGGGCGATGGTCTTCATGGTGGGAGGGAAACGGGATTCAGGCGGGAATTTGTGACAGAATTGTTAGGTGCGTGAGAGATCAAAGAAATCCTGGGCGAGGCTTTGCCCGTTGACCATGATTTCGAGGTCGTGGCGGCCGGGGTGATGGAGGCGGGTGGTGAAGTCGCGAATGGCCTGGGTGCGAGTGAGAGTCACGGAAGCGCCGGGGGCAAGCGTGAGCTCTTTCCATTTGAAGACTTTCCCTGAGGTGCCGCCGGATTTTTTGACGTAGTGGATGATGTAGTCGATGACGAGGCGCTGCGCTTTGGACGATCGCGATTCGAGGCGGAAGGCGAGGGTAAGGCGGCCGCCCAGCGTGATGGCGCGTGGCTGGACGGTGAGGTCGTGGATGAGGACTTTCGGCTTTTCGCCGGCTCCGATCAAAGCGAGGGCGCGGGAATCGCCCTTTTTGATGAGGGTGCGCAGGGCACGCTTCGCTATCCAAGCGGTGTGGGCATTTTCGAGAGGCCAGGCTTCGAGGCGATCAAGCACCCAGGTGGGGTGGTCTTTGGTGATGTCGTTGAGGTGATTGGCGACGGATTTGCGGACGTAGAGGCTGGGGTCGGCGCGGAGATTTTCGAGGATGGGGATGGCGGGCGAGGGATCGGCAATGAGGGCGTCTAACCGGAATGACCAGGGCAGGCGCGGACGGGAACCTTCGCTGGCGAGGCGGCGGACGTGGTCGCTTTCGCTGCGGGACCACTTTTCCATGACGGCCAAAGTGCGAGTAAGATCGCGGCGAAGGAACTCGCGCACGGCGAACTCGGAGGAGCCGAAGGTGGTGAAGAACGCGAGGGCGTCCATGGAAGTGTCGAAGTCGTCCTGGCCGTAGACGCCGACGTAGTCTGGCAGCACGAGGGTGACGAAGCCATGATTGATGTTAGGCGCGAGCTTGCGGAGGATGGCGAGGGTCTTGCGGTAGTTGCCTGGCAGCGTGGCGTGGAGGCTCTCCGTCATTCGGCGCAGGCGCTGCATGAGGGTGAGGTCATCGAGGCCGGGCAGGGCGAGGGCGAGGAAGTGTTTGGTGTCGAAGGCCGGGTACAGAGCAGTGATCTGCTTCGCGGTTAGGCGAAAGCGTTTGGCATCAAACCAGTCTTTGAGGGCGGGGGCGGGACTTTCGATGGGCTCACTCATGGATCTTAACATTCGCAGCGCCTATATAGGAGCAAGACGAATGGCAGCGCGATCTAACCTCAGTCCATAAACTGCGAATGCGCAGCAAGCGAGGGAAACAGTCACGATCACCGCCTTCGATCCCAGGGGAGGTGAGACGGGGCGGCGTGAGCCTTGTCGGCTGCCGACTGGCACGGAGAATCAGAAAGGGCAGACTTGCAGCGGCGAGGCACAATGCCGGCGAGGCGATTAGAAGTTGGTCCTCCCAATGGTCATTGTCCAGACGCTGCCTGGTTTCAAGCATCCGGGGGGGCCAGGAAGCCTGAAGCCACGGC
The DNA here is from genome assembly GCA_034377045.1 of Prosthecobacter sp. Taxonomy (GTDB): domain Bacteria; phylum Verrucomicrobiota; class Verrucomicrobiia; order Verrucomicrobiales; family Verrucomicrobiaceae; genus Prosthecobacter. Next base: position 13,239 of record JAXMIV010000784.1, read on the forward strand.
AAGGAGGAAGGTAACTCGATCCGAGTATTTGCCAATCGCCCATGCCGTGAGTTCCTCCCCGGACGATGATGCGATCACAGGCCATTTAGACCGTGACCCAAGGAATGGGACGGTATAGATTTGGCTCTGAATCTCTTCAAGAGCACCCGCGGTCATGATCAAGAATTTCAAACGCAGAGAGATGTTCGAAGAAGGAATCCGTCGCCATGAGGGAAAAATGGGAGAGGAGATTCGCTTCGTCATGGGGCCGTCTTCGTTGGGATTGGTACTGGTCGCTTCCAGTCAAAAGGGAATTGTCGCGATTCTTCTGGGAGGAGGCCGCAAGCAACTGGTCGAGGAGCTTCAGCAGGACTTTCCTCAGGCTCATCTCGTGCGGGAAAATGGGAGTTGCGAAGATGTGGTGCCGCGGGTGATTGAATGTATCGAAGATCCGGCCCGCGATTTGGATTTGCCACTGGATATGCGGGGCACTGATTTCCAGAAACGTGTTTGGCGGGCGGTGCGGGAAATCCCGATGGGCCAAACAACGACCTACAGTGAAATCGCGAGTAAAATCGGTGCGCCGAAGGCCATCCGCGCCGTGGGCAGTGCTTGTTCGAAGAGCAAATTCGCTGTTGTCATCCCGTGTCATCGAGTACTGCACAAGGATGGATCACTCTGCGGCGGAAGCTGGGGGAGTGACACGCAACGGATGTTGATAGATCGGGAGGTGGGAACGGAAGGACAGAAGCGTTTGGCCTCTGGTGGGCGGAACAGGTCAAGCCAACGCAGGGGAATTTGACGGATGTTCCCAGACGAGGTATTTTTGGCAATTGGCGCAAGTCATGGGCGAACTTTAGGCCGGTCTAACTAACCGTGCTTGACGATGATTTGAATGAAGCCGGGCAGATAATCGCGCGCCTTTTTTTCGCCGATGCCGCGAATTTTGAGGCCGGCTTCGATGGTCAGCGGTTTCAGCCGCGTCAGGAATTCCAGCGTCTGGTTGCTGAAGACCACATAGGGCGGCACGCCTTCAGCCTGCGCCACGGCGGTGCGATGACGCTTGAGTTTCTCAAAAAGAGCGTCGTCAAAGCCCAGTTCGCTCGTCGCCAGCATGGCGGCTTCTTTGGCTGAGGAGCGGGCTCCAGTCTTGAGGGGGTCTCGAGCCTTGGCCTGAGTGGAGGGCCAGTGCATGCGCACGTTGGCGCCAGTCCGCATCACCTCGGCGCCTTTGGCGGTGAGAGACACGATGGGATATTCGCCGGTGCTGGTTTCGATCAGGCCCTGCTTTTCCATTTCGCCAAAGAGCGGATGCAGAGCATGGGTACCCAGGTCCCGCAACAAGCCGTAGGTGGTAAGTTGATCGAGGCCGGCATCGATGACTTCCTTGGATTTGCTGCCCACCAGCATCTGAATGATACGGCCCTTGCCAAAGCGACCCTCCCATTGGCCATCGGCACGGCGAGTGGACATGCGGGCAATGCCACTGAGGGCCTGGCGCAGGATCATCAATTCATCGGTGCGGCCTTCACGCGGGGCCTCGACTCCGGTGGTGCGGCAGACGTCGCAGGTACCACAGGGACTGCTCTCGGTTTCACCGAAGTATTGCAGGATCTGTTCCTGACGGCAGCGGCGGTCGTCATAGCAGAGGTCGATGATGGATTTCAGCTTGGCACGGTCGCGGCGATCCTTCTCACGAATCGCCGCCACATCGAGTTTAAGCTGCCGCGTCAGCACCTTTGGTTGCAGCAACCTCGTGCCGCGGATGCGCTTGCCCGGAATGTCATAACGCTCAATGTACCCGGCGCGGCCGAGATGGCTCAGAGCGGAACCGACCGCCATGCCGTTCTTCACGCCGGCAAAATCGGTTAGGTCATCGATGCTGCATTCCACCTCATGCTGGCTGTTGGCGCGATTGAGCAGCGCCTGGTAGACGTTCTGGATGATTTCAACGCCGGGGTTGTTGCCCTCGATGAAGAAGTCCTGCGTTTTGGTGTCCGCAAAGTTGAAAAACAACCCGCACCACGAAGGCTCTCCATCCCGTCCGGCGCGCCCGGCTTCCTGGTAGTAGGCTTCGACGCTGCCGGGAATGTCAAAATGAATGACAAAGCGTACATCGGCCCGGTCAATGCCCATGCCGAAGGCATTCGTGGCGACGGCGATGTCGTGCTTGCGGGAGATGAATTTGTTCTGCCGATCCTCGCGCTCCTTGTCATCGAGGCCACCGTGATACTGAATGGCCTTCACCTTCCATTCGCGAAGTTGCTCGCCGACTTCTTCGACACGCTTGCGCGTGGAGCAGTAGATGATGCCGGTTTTATGCATCTCGATGACTTTCTTGAGCCGGTCGTACTTCTCATCCGACTTCTTCGTGTGGATGATGTTCAGGCTGAGATTGG
>JAXMIV010000785.1:0-7896 GCA_034377045.1 Prosthecobacter sp.
AGACCATGGTGTGCGGTCCGCCTTCCGGCTTCGGTTTGTAGATCCAGCACACCATCTTGTAGCGCCGGCTCGGATCAGGATCGCGCGGGTCCTTCATGACGCTCGCCAGGTGGCAGGCATTCACCACGCCATTGTGCGCCAGCGATCCGGTCGCGGACTTCACCGTTCCCACAAGCGGCTTCGTCCACTTCACGCCGTCCAGGCTCGTCGCGTAAAAAGTGCAGAAGTCTGGAAACTCGGCCGTTTGATCGCCGACGTACCACATTTTAAAAAGCTTCTCGTCGGGATCGTAAAGCACGTTGCCAAAACACTGAATCCGCCAGCCTTCCCAAGGCTGATCCGCCTGCATCAGCGGATCCAGCGACTGCTTCTCCGCCACATGCTGGCTGAAGTTCACCCGCTCCGCCGACCGCACCAGCACCTGATCGACAAAGAGCTGCGAAGCACCCCCCACATCAAACGGTGAATCCAGCGCCCCGGCCGCAGGCAGAAAAGCAAGGAACGTCAGGGCAAAAGTGCGCAACATGGTCATATCAATAACATTGGTTAGGTCAATACGGCCTACTGGCCCACGCTGTACCGCAAATCATCGAAATAGATTTTCACCATCTGCCCGTCCGGTTGTCCCGTAAACAATCCGAACCGATCAAAGCGCGCCCCCTCCGTGAGTTGCCCCGGCTTCATCGGCAAGACTACCGTTTCGCCATCCAGCGTCAGCCGCAGCTCCCCTTCGCCTTGATGCGCCGCCGGATCATGCACCAGCGACCATTCGCAGGCCTTCCCGGGCCGCATCACCGGTCCCTTGTCCAGCTTGCCCTCCGTCCCCTTTGCCGTCCGATACAACGGCGCAAGCCAGTGTCCCATTCCCGCCTGCCCCCCCACATGCACGCCCAGAAAATTCCGGCCGGTGCAAGGCGGTTGGTCCGCATGCGCATCGGCGCTGCTGAACCACCCGAGGTACATGTCAGCATCCGCCCCGGCTGACACCAACTTCACCTTCCCGCCCGCCTCCAGGCGTTGCGCCATGCTCACCGTCGCGATGCGATCCGCGTAGTAGCTCCAGCCCTTGTCACTCCGCCAAAAACTACCGCCCACTTCGCCCACACTGCCTCCCGCATGATTCGTTTCGCGATAGCCAAAGTCCTGCGCCCTCGCCACTTCCTCGGCCGCAGACGTCAGGCGATTCCCAAGGCCCGTCCATCCCGGATCGATCGTGAAATCTTCGCTCGTTCCGTCATAGCGCAGATCATCAAAAAACAGCGTCACACCGCCGCCCGCCTTCAGCAGATTCATCAGGCCGAAGCGATCAAAAACAGCCCCACTCTTGCGAAGCTCAGCGGGCAAATCCACCACAAAGGTTTCCCCCTCAAATGATTCCCGCTTTTTGCCTTCGCTCTTTACCATGACCTTGAAACGTCCGTTCCCACGATTCGCCCCCGGATCATAATCCAGCGTCCACCGATAACGCAACCCATCACCCTTAATCGGCCCTATGATTTTGCCGCATGTTTGGTTAGACTGGTCCACCAGTCTTGCTGAGAGATGGCCCCCGGCCTCGTCGAAATCCAATTGCAAACCCAGCGATCCGATCGGCAGCCCACTCCCGCCCGCTTGCTTGCCGTTGAAGTAGCCAAAGAACACCCCTGCGACGCCACTCGTTTTCGTCACCGCGAAGCTTCCCGCGGCCGAAAGCCGGGTATCCAGCGTCTTCATCGCAATTTCATCGGCATACATCGCCGGCGTCATCGCCTGCTGCACCGTCCCACCCAACTCACCTTCCGCCTGCCCCGCGAGCTTCGTCGCGCTGTAGCCGAAATCCTGCGTCACCATCGCCGCCTCCTTGGACGGCACTCGATTGTTTCGTCCCTCCCAGCGCGGATCACGTGAAAAATTCTCCACCTTCAGGATCGCCTCTGCCTGTCCGCGCGCGGCTCCGACCAGCACGGCCATGCCGCCCACCATCGTCAGGCTGAGCATCCGCAAAATCATCCCCTCAATAAGCCGCGATCGGGCCAGAAATTTCACCGCCTCAGCCCCTCCCCTTCTCAATCAGCGACAGGGATTCGAAAATCCGCACAGCCTCGGCAAGTTCCGCGCTTTGTTTGCTGTCCGTAAACACCGTCAGCGTCGCCACGCAGCCATTGGGCAGTTGCACCAGGCCGCTGGTCACTGCCTTGACGGCCTTGTCCGCGACCGGTTTTTCCTCCACCAGCGTCGCGTAATAACCGACACCCGCCTTGAGATGGAACTTCATGATCTCGCCGCTGCGCTTGAAGAGCGGCGGCGTGCTTCTTTCCAGCAGACTGGTGAAGCGCTTTTGCACTTCAGCTTCCGGCACCACCTGCTCCGGTTTGAAGAACAGCACCGTCACCTTGCAGATGACACCCGCCGCCTGTCTCGGTTGCAGCGTGATATTGAAACCCTGATCGCCAACCGTGTCGCCAGTCGCGGTCCAGGTGCTCGGCACGGCCAGTTCCACTTCTCCGCGCGTGCCAAGGTCAAACTTCGCCGCCATGGAGAAGGACGGGAGCAGCGCGGCTGCAAGCAAGAGACAATCCAATCGCATCATGCGCCAAATCTGCCCGCACCCGCGAATTTGGGGAAGCTTTTTTTCCCTAAACAAAGCCCGCTACCGTCCCACACTCCGCCGCGACCGAAACTGCCCTGGCGTCAGCCCCGTCCGCTTCCGAAACGCCTCCGCCATGTACTGCGGGTGCGCAAAACCCGTCCGCTCCGCGATCGCATCCAGCGTCAGATCCGTCTGCGTCAGCAAACCCTCCACCGCGGCGAAGCGAATGCGGTTGATCTCCTCTCCCGGCGAGCGGCCGATCAGCGCCTTCATCCGCCGCTCCAGCGCACTGCGGGACAGCGCCACCTGCCGCGCCACTGCATCCACACTCAGACCCTGGGTCGCGTTTTGGCGGATAAACCGCAGCGCCGCCGCGATGCGCGCATCCTCCACTGCCACAATATCCGAAGACTGCCGCACGACGATGTCCCCCGGTGGCAGCAGCATCTCCTCACCCGCGGCGGGGATGCGGCGATGGTGTATCCAGTCGTCCAGCATCCGCGCCGCCGCATGCCCCACCGCCTGCCCGCGCAGTTGCACACTCGACAGCGGCGGCCAGGCCGTTTCGCACAGCATCTTGTCATTTTCGGCACCCACCACCGCCACCGCCTCCGGCACCGGGATCCCCGCCCGCCGCGCCGCGTCCAGCACCCAAAAGCCCAACTGATCGTGGCAGGCAAAAATCCCCACCGGCTTTTCCAGACCGCCCAGCCAATCCGCCAGCGCCCGCTGATGCTGATCCCAACGCGGCCTCTGACCCGGACTCGCCGTTTCAAAAATGGCACACTCAAATCCGTGCCCCCGCAGAGTCTCCACAAAGCAATCACAGCGTTGCTGATAAAACTTCTCCGACGTATCCAGGCAGCAGGCAAATCGCCGAAAACCCCGATTGCGAAAATGCTCCGCCACTCGCGCGCCGAGGAGGCTGTTGTCCATCCCCACAAAGGGAAACGAATGCTTCAGCACCGTCGTCCGCAATTCCACCACCGGCAGCCCCGTCGCCGTCAGTTGCTGCAAGAGCTGCGGGTCCGCCGTCCGTGCCAGGATGCCGTCCCCCGGCCACTGCTGCAGCCAGTCCGGGAAGCTCGACCGCAGATCGCGCGGCTCCAGGTACAGCGACCACGGCCCGTGCTCCGCCGCATACCGGCGGATTCCGCGCACAATGTCGCGTCCGTAAGATCGGGACGTATCCACAAGGACAGCGACTTCAGGAATTCCGGGCATGCCCAGAACTTGACCCAGCCGCCGCCCCGGCGCACATTTTTTCAGCGATACCCCTCGACGAACCGCCGGTATCGAATAATTAACCCCATGAACTGCTCATCCTGGTCACGCCCCCTCCTCGCGCTCGGAGCGCTGATCACACTCGTCGGATGTTCGGAAGTCAAACCCGCCGGCTCCCTCGGTTACATGGTCGATGGCGACCCCCGCTTCCGCCCCGTGCCCAAAAACTACCGCCACGTCCCGCCCAAGACGGAAGAAGTCGCCCCCCAGTTCAAGCTCAGCTTCTGAGCAGCCGCCCAGGAGCCAGGGTTTGCAACCCTGGTTGTCCCCGCTTCAACGGTTTAACGCTTCCACGTTTCAACGCCCCACCAAACTCCCCCTCATTTGTGCGAAAAATCCTCTTGCGTTCCCCCGCAATCGCACCGAAACCTCCGCCGAGACCACCTGTGAGAAGGTTTGGCCAGCAGTTCATCAGGTGTCATCGTATTCCGTGGTGAGTTAGAAATTGTCATTTCTACTGTTTGCCACCCCTTAGCGCAGCCTCAGAACCAAGCTAAGATAATAGTTATGAATACGAAGATGTATGTGGGGAACCTCCCCTTTAGTGCCACCGAAAACGATCTGCGCGATCTTTTCTCCGCTTATGGCGTCGTGACCGACGTTTTCCTCCCCATGGACCGCGACAGCGGCCGCCCCCGCGGCTTTGCTTTCGTCAGCATGGATACACCGGAATCGATGACCAAGGCGATTGAAGGCCTCAATGGCAAAGAAATGGGAGGCCGGACCCTCTCCATCAACGAAGCGCGCCCGAAAGAAGAGCGCCCTAGCTTCGGTGGTGGTGGCGGCGGCGGCTACAAAGGCGGCGGCGGTGGCGGCGGCGGCTATAAAGGCGGCGGCGGCGGTGGTGGCGGCTACAAAGGTGGCGGCAGTGGTGGTGGTGGCGGCGGCGGCGGTGGCCGTGGCGGCAAAGGCTGGGACCGTGGCGGCAGCGGCGGCGGTGGTGGTGGCGGCGGCGGCGATCGCTGGTAAACCATCCCTCGTTTAACCTCGCAATCCAAATTTCAACAGCGGAACCTCGGCAACGGGGTTCCGCTTTTTCGTTCCCAAGTGGGCCATGGGATGGGCGTCCCGGCCGGCATTCCTCTCATTTTGCATTTTTCACTTTGCCATCGCCGCTCTGGTTAGGCCGCGAACACCTCTTTTCCTTGCAAAGACGCCATGGCGCAAAGATTGACGCCCCAAAAGCCTAACAATCTTTGATGAAGCATCGAGGGAGCCTCCAATCTGCACAACACCCAGACGGGTGGGCTTCGCCACACCCAACGGCCCCAGCGTCAGCCCCATTCCGTTGCCCTTATCCCACCTTCAAATGCAGTACTCCCCATTGCTATGCCGGCCAGGGGGTGCCATGGTCAGCAAATGCCTGCAAGCTTCAGTCTCCCTCAAAGGACCTACCTCCCGGGCACCAGTCTCGTCCTCACCGCGGACCCAACCGGTCCCCGCTTGACCACCCTGGCCACCAACAGCAAGCAGGGTGCCATCTCCTACCTCGTCGTCTGGCGCGACTCCACCGGTGCCCGCTGCGAAGGTGAGTACGCCTCCGGAGACTTGATGCTCCCCGTCGGCGTCATCCCTTAGCCCGGCCCATCGCCGCAGGGGCGTTGCCGCAATGCCAACATGGGAGTTAAGAGCCCCTCTCACAGCTTCGCCGCAGCCCATCCTCCCTCCGATCGGTCCGACCCGTCCGACCCGTCTGACATGTCCGACATGTCCGATCGGTCCCGCGTAAACCCCTTCACCGCGCGGGGACAAACCAAAAATGTCAATCAAACCCACACGAAAAAGCTTGCCAAACAGGCTTTCATGGTTGATAATTTGGGGAAGTTAAATTCTATTAAATGAGAATTCCTTCCGGAAACGCCTGAATAGTTTATGGATTTTATGGATTTGCCTTGCGCTTACCTTTTGGATTCGTATAATTATCTCCACGTTAAGAAATTCTCGATAACCATAGCTCCTCCCACCGGTTTATGTCGCTGATCCCCACCTCCAAAGACCACGCCAAACTGGCAGATTTTATCCTGTTCAGTCAGCGTGAGTTCTTGCTGAACCTGTCGCGGGAGCTCAATCGCGATAACATTTCCTTCGCTCAGTTCTTCCTGTTGAGCTACCTGGCCACCTCCAAGGATCTGACCATGACCGACATCGCCCGCAAGATGGGCCATTCCACCGCGGCAGCGACCGGTTTGGTCGATCGCCTGGAAAAGCTCGGTTACATGGAACGCACCCACGCCGTCGATGACCGCCGCAAGGTGATGGTCCGCGTGACTCCAAAGGGCCTGGGCCTCGTCAGCCGCCTGCGCGATGAGCTGCAAAGCCAGATCGCGGATGCGATGTCCGAGACGGATTCGACCGACGCGGCTTCCTTCATGTCTTCTTACGGGACGTTGGATTCGGCCTCCTTGGCGCATTGATTTCAGTCGTTGTTTAGGTTCATTGATCTTAGAGGCGCATGGGTTAAACCATGCGCCTCTTTGTTTCCCCCCGCGCCCAATCATGACTCAGCCGCCCCTTTGGACCACCTTCCCGCTGCTGGATGCCCTCGATGGCTTCGCGCATCGCTTCACTTTGCGGCATCCGGACATCCCCGTGGATGCGGACCGGGCGGAGGTGGTCGAGCGCCTCTGGTCCTGGCACCGGCAGCAGGTCGTGGAGATGGGCTTTGCCGAAACGGCCCTCTGCATCGCCCAGCAGGTTCATGGCCGCGAAGTAGCCGTCATTGATGCCGTGCCCAACGCACCGATCGACGGCGCCGATGGCATCGTCACCGCCACGCCGGGCCTGGTGATCGGCATTTATGTGGCGGATTGCGGCGCGGTTTACCTGGCCGATCCGGTGAGCGGCGCCTGGGGTGTGGTGCATTCGGGCAAGAAAGGCTCTGAAATGGGGATCGCCGCCGAGGCCGTGCGCCTGATGGGCGAGCACTTCGGCAGCCGGCCTGAGGACGTGCGGGTGCAACTGAGCCCCTGCATCCGCCCGCCGGCTTATGAGGTCGATTTCGCCGCGCAGATCCGCCGGCGTTGCCTGGCGGTGGGGGTCAGGCCGGAGCATTTCGCCGATTGCGGGCTCTGCACGTCCCAGGATCTGCAGCGCTACTACTCGTATCGCATGGAAAAAGGCCGCACGGGGCGGATGCTGGCCCTGCTCGGCCGCCACTGAGATGAGTTCAAATTTTGCTACGATTTGCCCCGCTGGATCGTTATGGTGGGGAATGATTGTGCGTGCCCTTTTGTGCTTATCCCTCATGCTTCCCAGCTTGGGCGCGGTGATCGCTGACGTGGAATTCAAGGCGGAACCGCACCTCTACTTGCAGCATGTGCCGAAGGACCGCTTTTCGCAGTTGAAGGCGAAACTGGAGGCGGGGGAGGTCAAGTTGGACACCGAAAGCAACAAGGCCTTTGTCAGTTCCGTGTTGAAGGCGCTGGATGTGCCGATCAGTTCCCAACTGCTGGTGTTCTCCGCCAGTTCCCTGCAAAGCGGCATCATCAATCCGCGCAATCCGCGGGCGCTTTATTTCAACGAGGATACCTATGTGGGTTATGTGCCGGGAGGGGTGGTGGAGATCATCAGCATGGATCCCGAGATGGGCGGCATCTTCTACATCTTCGATCGCTTGTCGCCCGGCCGGGTGCCGTCGATCTCGCGGTCGGAAAGGTGCTTCAACTGCCACGCCGGCAACGCGACACGGAGGGTGCCGGGCTTGATCGCCGAATCCCTGCTGCCGATGGCGAGCAGCGGCGCCAGCCTGGAGAGCTACCGGCGCGATGAACAGGGCCACCAGATACCGCTGGATATTCGGTTCGGCGGCTGGCACCTCACCGGTGAACATCACCTCAAGCAAACCCATGCCAATCTCATGGGCAACACCATCGCCGGCTCGAACAACTATCAGATGACCAAGGTCGAACCCGGCCAAATCTGGGACATCAACATTCATCTGCGACCCACCAGCGATATCCTGCCGAATTTGGTTCACGAACATCAATTGGGCTTCGAGAACCGCGTTTTCCATGCCGCCTACGTGATGCGCAAACTCCTCGCCG
>JAXMIV010000786.1:0-6963 GCA_034377045.1 Prosthecobacter sp.
CAACGATGATGATGAGGAGGAGCCCGATGTAGATGTTGCATCTCTCATGGATCGGTCCTGGGCACTCGGACCCAAGCTTCGGGGTAAAGGCGGATCGCTTATCCAAGACGTTTGGCAGGGAAATGCAGCCGACCTCGCATCTATGGATCGCATCGCCGTATTTCCTGTGAAAGGATGGTGGGCATCCAGGACCTTTCCAAAGGATTCTCCGTGGCATCACTGTCACAAGAAACCACTACGCTACAGCCTCATCATCAGCTTGGAGGTATCTGCCGACATTCCTCTCTACAATGAGATTAGCAACCTTCTCTCAGTGCCACTCGATGCGGCTTAGCTTTTGACTGGCTATTTGCTTCCGGGTACTCTCGTTCTGGTTGGGTGCGCTATCATGGTCGTGGCGGAGAATGGTCTATCCCACGCGTGCCCGTTTGCGGGGGTGCGGAGGCAAATGACGAAATCCGAATGACGAATTTCGAAAGGAGAGATGCAGGGGAATGAAGGGGCGGGACGCCCCTGCCACTTTGCTTTTGGGAGGGTCGGGTTCTTTAGCACAGATGGAACGCGGATGTTACGCAGATGCCGCGGATTTGGGAGGGGGAGCCGGTGGAGGGAGGGATCGGGGATGGAAGATGGAAGTTTTGAGAGTGAAAAGGCCTGCATTTTGATCCATGAGTGGGGATGGATTCGGTGGATACTTTTTATCAGGACCTTGGGGAGGAGCGGCTGCGGGGGATGGTGGGGGCGTTTTATCGGCGGGTGCGGGGGGATGATGTGCTTGGGCCGTTGTATCCGCTTGAGGATCTGGCGGGGGCGGAGAAGAGGCTGGGGGACTTTCTCATTGGGCGGTTCGGGGGGCCGCCGGTTTATGTGGAGACGCGGGGGCATCCGCGGCTGCGGATGCGGCATGCGCCGTTTGCGATTGGAGTGGCGGAGCGGGATCGCTGGCTGGAGCTGATGGGCCAGGCGATGGTGGAGTCAGGCATTCCGGAGGCGGCGCGGCCGGCGCTGACGGCGTTCTTTGCGCAGGTGGCGGATTTTATGCGGAATCGGGAAGGGTAGGGGGGAGGGGACTGAAGGTAGAAGATGGAGGGATTGAAGATGGAGGATGGACGGGAAGGCGGGGAGCGGTGCGATTGACGATTGCTGATTGATGAGTGCCGATTGTTGAAGGATTTTGGCGGCGCTCATGACCCACGTTCTTATTCTTGCTCCACTGCCGGATTTTCTGCTGAAGCCGCTGCAGGCGGCGCATGTTTGCCATGATTATTTTCATGCGCCTAACCAGAATGAGTTGGTGGAGCGGGTGGCCGATGAGGTGCGGGGCATTGTGATGGCGGGAGGCAGTGTGGCGCCGGTGGAGCTTTTGGATAGGCTGCCGCATTTGGAAATCATCAGCGTGTTTGGCGTGGGGTATGATGGGGTGCCGGTGGCGTATTGCCAGCAGCGCGGGATCCGGGTGACGAATACGCCGGACGTCCTAACCGATGATGTCGCGGACATTGCGGTGGCGCTGGTGCTGATGACGAGCCGGCGGCTGCTGGAGGCGAATCGCTACCTGCACGCGGGTGAGTGGCAGCGGGCGCAGTTTGCTTTGGCGCATGCCTTGCGCGGGAAGGTGGCGGGGATTCTTGGGCTGGGGCGGATCGGCAAAGCGATCGCGGAACGGCTGAGCGCGCACGGGATGCGGATCGCCTACACGGGTCGGCAGGCGCAGGCGGTGCCGTATCAATATCATGCGACGCTGGAGGCGTTGGCGGCGGCGAGCGATTTTCTCATTGTCGCCTGCCCGGGTGGCGCGGCGACGCGGCATCTGGTGAATGCGGAGGTTTTGCGGGCGTTGGGAGCGGCGGGGACGCTGATCAACATCGCGCGCGGTTCGGTGGTGGATGAGGCGGCGCTGATGGAGGCGCTGCAAGGCGGGGTGATCCGTAGCGCGGGCCTGGATGTGTTTGAGAATGAACCGCATGTGCCGGCGCCGTTGGCGGCGCTGCCGCAGGTGGTGCTGCTGCCGCATGTGGGCAGCGGCACGCATGAGACGCGGCGGGCGATGGCGCAGCTTTGCGTGGATAACCTGGCCGCGCACTGCGCGGGACGGCCGCTGCTGACGCCGGTGTGTTGAAGCCGCTGATTGCTTTTCCCGCCAAGGTCGCCACCGTGCGGCATGAAGTTTATCCTGGCCTGTTTCCTCGGCGCGGTCGTGTCCTTCGGCTGGGGATTTGTCTCCTGGACGCAACTGGGCTGGCATGAGGCCGGCATGCATAGCTTCAAGGACGAGACTGCGGTGGCGGCGGTGATCAAGGCAAACGCCACGCGTGGCCGCGGGATCTACGTACTGCCGGGCATCGATACGCCGCTGTCCTATGCGACTCCAGAGGATAAACAAAAGACGACCGACGCACACAACAAGGCGATGACCGAGGGGCCCTACATGTATGCCATCGTCCGGCCGGGCCGCGCGGATTGGGACATGAAGAGGAATATGTTGTTAGGCCTGGCGCGTTCGCTCCTGGCCTGCGCGATCATGGCGGCGCTGCTGGGTCAGACGGTGCTTTCGTATACGGGCCGGGTGGCATTCACCGCCGGGGCGGGGGTCTTCGCCAGCCTGGTGTGCGATGCGCAGTTGTGGATTTGGTTTGAATCGCCTGCCCGCGAGTTCATGGTGAACGTGGCGGACCATTTTATCGAGTGGCTGCTCGTCGGCGCGGTGCTCGGCGTGTGGGTGGGCAAGGTGCCGACGGCGAACGATTATCGTTAGGCCCAGGGATTGAGCCCGGGCAAGATGCCTGTGGTACGTTATTTCTGCAGCACCAGCACGAAGATGAGCTGGCCTTCGCGCCACTTCGGCCCGCCGATGAAGAGGGGGCTGTCGGCGCGCAGGGTGGCATCGGTTTTCACCAGCACTTGTTGTTCGCGCCAGAATTGCAGATGCAGGTTCATGCCGCCGCCTTTGGCGGGGCCTTTGGAGTCGACTTTGAGGAAGAGATCCTTGGTGGGCACGACCCAGGATTCGTATTCGCGAAACACGTCCTGCAAATGCTGGCCGAGGATTTCGAAATGCTGGTAGGGGAAGACCTTCCCCAGCCGCGCCTGCAGGCCGGCAAACTCCCGCGGCGCTTGTTCCTTGGAGCCGATCAGACCCTTGGGATCATTGGTGGCGTAGATCAAGGCGCCCCAGACTTTCCCATCGGTGGCGGGCTTCCGCGCCGATCCGCCGGGCGGCGAACCTGGGGCCGGTTGCTGGCCGGCGGCATGCGCCAGAAGGGACAGCGCCAGGGTGATGACGGCGAGGGTCCTCATGGTTGTGTACTCACGCTCAACAGCCGGGGCTGGTGGTGGGAATCCTCGGAAACCACCAGCACGACTTCACCGCGCTCACCATAGAGGGTGGTGGCGACGTCCTGCTCCCGCTCGCTGTGTTGGATGTGGTAGCCGACGATCTTGTGGTCAGCGGGCATGGCTTCCAGGCCATCGAGCATCAGCACGGTGGCCTGAGCTTCCTGGGAGTGAAAGGCGCGGGCCTGCACGCCCGGATTTGGCGTGTAGGTGCTGAGCACCATGCTTTCGCCGGTTTCATCCTGCTGCCAGATCATGACGCCGGCGATGACGACCGCCGCCGCGGCCGCAAGGGCGGTGGCGAAGGAAGGCAGCCGGAACCACTCCAGCCAGCGGCCCCGGGAAGGCGCGCCGCTGCGTGCGGGCTCGTCCTCCTGGGCGATGCGGACCTGGATTTGGGAATTGAAAAAGTCCGCGTGTGGCAAGGGCATCTCGCCGGGGAGGTGGGCCCGCAAGGCGGCGCCCAATTGGAGCAGCGCCTCGGCATCAGCCTTCAGCACGGGATCGGACTCCAACCGTGCGGCAAAGCGCTCGCGCTCAGCGGCGGTCATTTCCCCATCCAGCCAGCGGATCAGGTCATGGTCTTCAGTCGGCGTTTTCATAGGCGTCTTTCAGCAGTTCCTGGAGTTTTTTGCGGGCGTAAAACAGCCGTGACATGACCGTGCCCAGGGAGCACGGCACCACTTCCGCAATTTCTTCATAAGCCAGCCCGTCGACCTCGCGCAGGAGGATGACCTGCCGGTGATCGGGGCTGAGTTGGGCGATGGCGTCCCGGATGCGCTCACCCAGTTCCATCCGTTTCATGGCCACGTCGGGGGCGGGATCGCCGTGGGGGACGGTTTCCGCGCCGGCCGCCACGCGGTGCTCGGTGTGGGAGTCGTCAAATTCGCCGTCGCCCTGGATTTTCTTCTTCCGCAGCCAGTCGTAGGTGACGTTGTGGGTGATCCGGTAGAGCCAGGTGTAGAAACTCGAATCCAGCTTGAACTGCGGCAGGGCGCGCCAAGCCTTGATGAAGGCCTCTTGCGAGAGGTCCCAGGCCTCGGTTTCGTTCTGGATCATGTGGTAAGTCATGGCGTAGACCTTCCCCCGATACCGTGTCACGAGCGCGTCGAACGCACGCGTGTCACCCGCCTGGCAGCGCTTGACCAGGTCAGAGTCCGGGACTTCGCCAGGGTCAGGCGCAGTGGGGGCGGGCATGGATAGAGGATGGCGTTAGCTTCAGACGGGCGCGTTGGGCGCGTTATTCAGTATTCTCCACGTTTAGATGCGGCCCGTCAAAGACTTGCGCGTTAGCCGGGAGCGGTCGCCTGCCGCCCATTGTCCTTGGCTCCCAGCTTGATCAGGAAGGGAACCGCGGATTCGGCCCATTTTTCGGCGCTGGGGTAATGCGCTGCGCCTTCGCCGAAGCTGATGCGCAGCATGGCGGTGTCGATGATGCCGGGATTCAGGGGGATGATGGCCACCTTGCCGGCGGTTTCCTGCGCTACCGCCTGGGAGAGGCCTTCAATGGCCCATTTGGTGGCGCAGTAGGGGGCGACTTCGGCGGCGGTGCTGCGGCCCCAGCCGGAGGAAAAGTTGACGACGACCCCGCTGCCGCGGCGCAGCATCGCGGGCAGGATGTGGCGCATGACGTTGGCGGCGCCTTTGACGTTGATGTCGATGACGCGATCAAACTCGGCCGCCTCGATCTCCCACAGCGGCGCGTTGTGATTGACGATGGCGGCATTGTTGAGCACCAAATCGGGCGCTCCGAATCGAGCGATGACCGCCTCGCAGAAGGCGGCGACTTTGCGATCATTCGCCACGTCGCATGCCTGAAACAGGTGCGGATCTGGAAAGACGGTCGACAGTTCCTTGACCACCTTGCCGGTGCGGGCGCAACCCGCGACGTTCCAGCCGTGCCCGATGAATTCCGCCACCATGGCACGGCCCAGGCCGCGACTGCAGCCGGTGATGAGAACGGTTTTCGTGGCGGGCATGAAAAGCAAAGTGGAAGAGGCGTCCCGCCCCTTTTAATCGGCATCGGTCAATGATCGCTGAGTTCATCCTCAACAGGTTGCCCGCATTTGTCGACCCCTCTCATGGCTTTCACCCACAAAAATACAGCCATGCGACCCCGGAGACCGTATTCGTCTTTGCTCTCCCAAGCCACTCTCTATACTCCCGTTCCCATGCCTACCGTTCAAACGACGGCCATCGGCCGCGCATTCCCGACCTTCGACCTGTACCGCCTCCTGCACACGGTCTTTGAGCCAACTCGAGACCGCAAGGTCTGCATCCTCATTGATCTGCCGGATCTCGCGGAGGCGAAGGACTATGCCTTCCTGAACAATCCGGCCCGCATGGTCCAGCGCAACGCCCATCGGTATTTCTACGAAGGCCTCAAAAACGGCGGCTTGGAAAGACTGGGCCTGCAAGGGGGCGAAATGTACGCCTATCAGCAGACCTTGGGCAGCAACCTGGATCTGCCGGACCTCTGCGTGGACATGGCAGGAAACGTCCTCAGCCTGGAACGCGACATCTATTCCAAGTACCAGATCATCCTCTGCATCTCCACCTTCTCCGCCACGGCGCCTCTGACGGCCTTCGCCAAGCAGTATGGCTTTCGCGGCGCGACGCTGCATGGTCTTAACGATGTGATCCTGAACACGGGCCTCGCCGTTGATTACAATGACGTGAGCCGGGATGCGGAAAAGCTCCGCCTCGCCATGACGCGGGCGGATTCCGTCGAGATCGACTTTGCCCTCGAATCCGGCGAGATCCTGACGGCGAAGCTGGATCTGGCTGGGCAGGAAGCGCAAAAGAGCCACGGACTTTGCCGGGGTGATGAGCCCGACGTGGCAAACCTGCCGGCAGGCGAGGTCTATTTCGTGCCCACTGGGGCGGAAGGGCATTTCCCCCTGAAATATGAAGACGGGACCCTGGGCAAACTGACGGTTGTCGGCGGCCGCATCATCCATTCCGAACTGATCGCTGGCGAGCAGGCCACGATCGATGCCCACAACGCCAAGCTGGCCGATGACCCGATGACGGGCGTCCTGGGTGAACTGGGCTTTGGCACCCAGGTGCTGCCGGTCTCCGGCGCGGACATTCAGGATGAAAAGGTGCTGGGCACCTGCCACCTGGCCACCGGTCGCGACGATCATTTGGGCGGGCACATCACGCCGGAAAAGTTCAAGCGCCGGCAGAATGCGACGCATGATGACATTCTCTTCGCGCCGCACAAGACGCCGAACTTCAACATCAAGCAGGTGCGCATGCAGCGCGGCTCGCAGAGGGAGATTCTGATCGAAGACTTTCAGCCCGCGAAGTATCTGGTGGATGCTCTGGCCCTTGAATGATTTCGCCGCTGGTTGCATGCCTCGAGAGTCTGGTATCGAGAAGCGGCAAATCCCGGCGAAGACTGCGCCGGGATTTGCGATCTTTGCTGTCCATTTCCAGATAGCCACATATGATCAACCGCCCATGCCCGCAGCTCTTCCCCCACTTACAGTTCCATTTCTTAAGAAAGAGGCGGCCGCCTTTTCCATCGCCGAGTCGGCACACTCGGAGCCCAGTTTATTCGGGGTCACCGACGGGAAGGCAGTCGGAACCTATTCGGAGCACAAATTCCAGACCGACCTTCTCAAT
>JAXMIV010000787.1:0-7997 GCA_034377045.1 Prosthecobacter sp.
CACGCCCGTGACCGTCGACAGCACCGGCGACGTGGGCTACTACACTTCGCTGGCCATCGTCAATAGCAACCCGGCCATCAGCTACTTAGACATAACCAACGGCGACCTCAAATACGTGCGCGCCAGCGATGCAAGCGGGACGAGTTGGAGCGGGCCCGTGACCGTCGACAACACCGGCCGAGTCGGCTACTTCACCTCGCTGGCAGTGGTCGATGGCAATCCGGCTATCAGCTACTACGATGACACCAACGGCGACCTCAAATACGTGCGCGCCAGTGACGCGAGCGGGACGAGTTGGGGCACGCCCGTGACCGTGGACAGCACCGGCCTCGTGGGTTTCTTCACCTCGCTGGTCGTCGTCGACGGCAATCCGGCCATCAGCTACTTAGACTACGGCAACGGCAACCTGAAGTGGGCGACGCTAGTGGGTTCCCCCGCCCCTGAAATCGCCGTCAGCGGCAACGGCGTGGAAATCACCAGCGGTGATGCGTTCCCCGACGTTGCGGATCATACCGACTTCGGCACGATCACCGTCTTCGGCAACACGATCACGCGCACCTTCACCATTGGCAACCCGGGCAGCGCGGCATTGAACCTCACCGGCTCTCCCAAGGCCGCCATCACCGGCGCCCATGCGGCTGATTTTAGTGTGACGGCACAGCCGGCCAGCCCACTTGCCCCTGCGGGCACGGCCACCTTCAGCATCACTTTTAGTCCCACTGCGGTGGGATTGCGCACCGCTGCCGTCAGCATCGACAACGATGATGCGAACGAAAGCCCTTACACCTTCGCCATCCAGGGCCTCAACTCCGCCCTGCCCATCGACATCTCCTTCTCCAGCGCCATCTATACCATCGATCAGGGCACTCCGGAGGTATCCCTCACGCTGGTGCGCACTGGAGACACTCCGGCCTGCCAGGTGACCCTCAACACCAACGACGGCACGGCCAGCACCGTGCCGCCCTTTGCGGCCGCCGCCGCAGGGACGGACTATGTGGATCTGACGGGGCCAGCCACCACGGTGTTTTTTGCCGATGGCGAAACCACCAAGGTCGTAACGGTCACACTCATTCCACGTTCAGGCAGCGCCGCACTGCAAAACAGACGCTTCACTGCCACCCTCAGCGGGCCGACGGCCAACGCGCTTCCCGGCTCCATCGCCACCGCAAGCATCCAGATCCTTGCCATCGACAACAGCAGTCCGACGCTCTCGATCATCACGCCGGCTGGCGCAACGTTCAGCGCCGCCTGGCCCTGCGAGGTCAAGGGCACCGCCGGTGATGCTAAAGGCATCGCCCGTGTGGAGGTTTCGCTCAATGGCGCTCCACCGGTGCTCGCCTTGCTCGGAAGCTCCACTCTGAACACCTCCATTCCCTGGTCCGTCAATGTCCTGCCCACACCCGGCCCAAATACCCTCACCGTGACTGCCTATGACCTGAGTGAGAACAGCGCCAGCGTCAGGCGCCGCTTCACCTTCACGCAGCGCTATGTGCTGAGCCTGTACCGGGTGGCGCCTGTTGGCATTCCACTGAACACCGCAGGCACGGTGGCCTTGATAGCCACTCCATCGACGGCAGCCACCGCCCTGGCTCCCACCGCCCTTGATGCGAACCCGAAGACCTCCAGCATTCTGCCAGGCACGCTGGTGAAGGTGACGGCCACGCCGAAGACCGGATACGTCTTCAGTCATTGGAGCGGCACGCCCGCCGGCACCGTCAATCAGGGCAATGTCATCACCTTCATCATGCCCGCGGCAGATGCTGCCGGGGTCACCGCCACCTTTGTCGCAAACCCCTTCATCGGGCCGATTGGTTCCGGCAATGTCTTTTACGGGCTGATTCATCCTGAGGGCGCCACCACATCCAGCAACGCCACCGAAGGGTTTATCACCGGTACGCTGACTCCCGCCTCCGGATTGTTCAGCGGCAAGGTGCTCATCGACGGCGTGGTGCAGAGCTTCGTCGCCACCTTCTACGGCGACGGCAGCAGCCTGTTCACCATCGGCGCCATGAAACTGCCGATGCTGATCTTTGGCAGCAAAAGCCTCACCCTGAGCTTCTCCGGCGGCAACATCCTTGCCACCGTGGTCAATGGGGCCAACACCAGCGAAGGCACGGCTTCCCGCGCGATCTACAGTTCCACCAACAAAGTGCCTGCCGCGCTGCTCAACCTCAAAGTTCCCGCCACGGCGCCAAGTCCCACCCAAGGCTTCTTCACCCTCGGGTTCCCTGCAAAGACGCAGACGCCTGGAATTGATGTCAGCACCTATCCACAGGGGGACGGCTTTGGCGCCCTCACACTGACGAATCTCGGCATTGTGACTTTGACCGGCACGCTTGCCGATGGCACCGCGATCACCGGCAGTTCGGGATTGGTGGCAGGCAACACCTGCCCCATTTTCATTCAATTAGTTACGCCTGGCGCGGCTGCCACGGTCAAGGGCGGCTCCTTCGGAGGGGTCATCACCTTCGACACCACCCATGCTGACAGTGATGTCAGCGGCACCGATCTGCTTTGGTTCCGCCCCGCCGTGACCGCGGTGACCACACCGGCCGCGGCAGCTTTGGCCACGAATCGCTACACCGCCGGCTGGCCTAACGGCATCCGTGTCGATGCGGTAGGCGCTCTCTATAACAAAGCGGCCACGGTGCAAACTAGCCTCGGCCTCGGCGATCCGAATCCGGCCACTGGCAATGCTCAATTGGTGTTCAGCGACGGCAAGCTCACGTCTTCGATCGCGAAAACGAATATCAACATCAGTGCGAATGTGATCACCAAGATTCCGACCAGCGATGCGAGCTTCACGCTGATCGCGGTCCCCACCACCGGCGCCTTTAGCGGCACTTTCACGCCAAACTGGACATCACCGGCGGTCGCCAAACCCGCCTTCAAGGGCATCCTGATTCAGAAGGGTGCGAACAAGGGCGGCTACGGCTACTTCCTGAGCAACCGCCTGAGCGATCTCGATCCGGAAAGCGGTGGCGTGACGCTGAGCGGGCCTTAGGGTCCCCGGACCACGATCTTGCCAAAGTGGTTGCCGCTGCCCATGCGTTCGAAAGCGGCGGGTGCGGCGGTGAAGTCGTGAGTGCTGTCGATGATGGGGTGAAGTTTTGCCTGGGTCATGGCGGCGAGCATCTGGGCGAACATGGTCCGTGAACCGACATAGATGCCGTCAAGGCGGATGCCCTTGCGCAGAATATTGACGGTGCTGACAGCGCCCTCGGTGCCGGTGAGCACGCCAATGAGAGCGATGTGGCCGCCGAAGCGAGTGGCTTTGATGGAGCGGTTCAAGGTTTCGGGGCCGCCGATTTCGATCACCTTGTCCACGCCTGCACCGCCGGTCTGCGCCAGCGCCCACTTGTCCCAGGCGGGATCGGTCTTGTAGTTGTGCACGGCGTCGGCGCCGAGTTCCAGGAGACGCGCCGCTTTGGCATCGCTGCTGGTGGTGGCGAGGACCCGTGCGCCGGCCAGTTTCGCCAATTGCAGCGCGAACACCGAGACGCCGCCGGTGCCCAGCACGAGAACCGATTCACCTGCTTGCAACTGGCCGCGAACGATCAGCGAATCCCACGCGGTGACCGCCGCGCAGGGCAGAGTGGCCGCTTCCTCGATGGAAAGGTAATCTGGAATGCGCAGGAGACTGTTGGCTGAAAGACACGCCTGCTCGCAGAGCAGACCATTCACCGCGCCGCCGAGGGCATTGACCGAATGCTGCTGGGTAAAGCCGCCATCCAGCCATGTGGGCATGAATGGCGAGACCACGCGATCACCCGCCTTCCATTCCGTGACGCCTGCGCCAACGGCGATCACTTCACCAGCGCCATCCGAACACGGAATGCGCGGCACCGGTCCCGTGACACCACGGATACCGAGCACATTCATGTAATCGCGGTAATTCAGCGATACCGCGCGAATGCGAACAAGGACCTCGCCATGCCCCGGCTGCGGCTCCGGAAGTTCGGCGATGCGCAGAGAGGCTAGGCCATCCGTTCCCTGAATCTGGTAGGCTTTCATGGTCGAACCATTGATTTATCAGTCATAGAGGCGGGTGGCAAGCGGGCGCGCTCGCGCTTGTCGCGAAAAAAGCCTTTTGCCTACCGCCGTGCGCCTGCTAGATAGCCGCACATGTTCTGGCTCACCGCCATTTTCTTCTGCGCGCTCGGGGGTTACCTCGCGGGCTCCGTGCCGTTTGGCTACCTGGCCGGCAAGTTGAAGGGCATCGACATTCGTCAGCATGGCAGTGGCAACATCGGCGCGACCAATGCGATCCGGGTGCTCGGCAAGGGGATCGGCATTCCGGTGTTTGTCCTCGACATGTGCAAAGGCTGGCTGCCGGTGGTGCTGGCGAAGTGGTGGCTGGCGCGCCAGGGATTCGGAGCCGAAATGGTTTCCGCTGGCGCGATCATCACCGGATTCACCACGGTGCTCGGGCACATGTTTCCTTTTTGGTTAGGCTTCAAGGGCGGCAAAGGGGTGGCGACCATGGCGGGCGTGTTGATTGGCATCGAGCCGCTGGCCATGTTCGGCGCGTTGCTCGCCTGGCTGGCGCTATTCTTCACCACCCGCTATGTCTCCATGGCCTCGCTCGCCTCCGCCGTCGGCGTTCCGGCCACCATGGCGCTGCTGATGGTGTATCGAGGGCACTGGGACTGGGTCGAACTCAGCCTCGGGCTGGTGGTCATGGTTTTGGTCTTTATTCGCCATCGCTCGAACATCAGCCGGCTGCTGGCTGGCACGGAGACGCGGGCGGGGAAGAAAGGTTGAGAAGGATCAAGGGTTCAAGGGTTCAAACGTTGCATGAAATCGGCGATCATTTTTGGAGCGGGAAGTTGGGGCACGGCACTGGCCGGGCTCCTGGACGAGCGCGGACTGGAGGTACAGTTCTGGGGACGGGACCAGGAATTGATGCAGGAGATCCGGGAAAGCCGGCGAAATGCGCCCTACCTGCCGCGCTTGGAGCTTCGGGACAGCATTCGAGTGACTGCCGATCTTGGCGCTTTGGAGCCGGCGGACCTGCTGGTCTTCGTGGTGCCGTCCAAGGCGATGCGCAGCACCGCCCAAGCTGTGGCGAACGCGGGCCTCGGAGCAAAAGCGCGCGCCGTTCTGTCCTGCGCGAAGGGCATTGAACTGCACACTGGCAAGCGCATGAGTGAGATCGCCAGTGAGGCATTTCCAGATCTCGCCCAAGTGGCGCTCACGGGGCCCAATCATGCGGAGGAAGTGGCACAGCGACTCGCCACGGCGGCCGTAGTCGCCTGTGAGGATGAAACGATCGCGATGGCGGTGCAGGGCTGTTTTACGCTGCCGTGGTTCCGCAGTTACACGAGCGACGATGTCGCGGGTGTGGAGTGGGCCGGCGCGATGAAGAACCCCTATGCCATCGCCGCGGGTATGGCGCTCGGCCTGAAGCTTGGGGACAACGCCATCGCGGCCCTGGTCACCCGCGCCCTGGCGGAAATGGTGCGCTTCGGCGTGGTGATGGGGGGCCGGCCGGAGTCCTTTTTTGGCCTCGCCGGCATCGGTGATTTGATGGCGACGTGCTATTCCGAACACAGCCGCAACCATCGGGTAGGCTTGTTGTTAGGCGAAGGCAAACCCCTGGACGAAATCATCGCCAGTACGCGCATGGTGGCCGAGGGCGTGCCCAACACCGCCAGCCTGTACGAAGCCGCCCGCACCAAGGGCGTGCGCACGCCGTTGCTCGATGAAATTCACGCCATCCTCTACGAAGCCAAGCCCGCGCGTGAAGCCATGCGCGCTCTGCTTTCGCGCGATCCGCGACCGGAGACCGAATAAAAGGGGAAGTTTGCGCTGCGCGTTTGCCGTTGTTTGCAATGGATTGAAAAACCATCGCAAACTACCGCAAACCATTGCCATCCATTGCAAACCTTCCCCCTCTACGCCTTCACCACGACTTGGCCCTCAGTGAAATGGAGGAGGTGATTCTTCAGGCCGCGGCGGGATTGACGGTGAATGAAGACTTCGGTTTCGCCAATGTGGAATCGATGCTCAGCCGGGGCGCTCAACTGCGGCACCCAAACCACCTGCCACCAGGCGGAGCCAGCCCGCTCCCCTTCACTGCAGCGGAGATATTCCAGCGACAGCAACTCCCCGCGATGCGTCCGCTTCTCGGCCTCATACTTCCGCCGCAGGAACCCGGCGAAGTCTGCCGAGTAAATGATCCCACAAGGCATCCGATGCATCTCCATGACGATGTTCACGGTGGCGGATTAACGGGCGCAGGCAACTGGTTTGGACATCCTTA
Organism: Prosthecobacter sp.; assembly: GCA_034377045.1. Lineage (GTDB taxonomy): Bacteria > Verrucomicrobiota > Verrucomicrobiia > Verrucomicrobiales > Verrucomicrobiaceae > Prosthecobacter. Next base: position 6,266 of record JAXMIV010000787.1, read on the forward strand.
CCCCACCCCTTCCGGCAGCACATCCACGGCGACTTGCAGTTTTTGTTCGCCGGCGCCCAATGTCACACCGCGCAAGGGGCTGACATCACTGAAATCACGGCCCCAGGCGACAGTGATGTGGCGGCAGGAGGGAAGAAGGTTGTTGGTGGGGTCGGCATCCATCCAACCAATGGCATCGCCACAGTAAACGGAGACCCAGGCATGGGAGGCATCGGCGCCGACGAGACGCTCTTGACCGGGCGGCGGCGCGGTTTCCAAATAACCGCTGACGTAGCGCGCGGGCAAGCCGACGGATCGCAGACAGGCAATCATCACCTGCGCGAAGTCCTGGCAAACGCCGCGCCGCTGGAACAGCACCCGCTCCACGGGCGTGGTGACATCCGTGGCCTTGGGATCAAAGGTGAAGTCCGTGTGAATGCGCCGGGTGAGATCACAGACCGCCTCCAGAATCGGGCGCTGCGCGGGAAACGACGGGCGCGCATAATCGGCAAAGATGGCCCCGACGGGAATTAAGGAAGACGAAAACGCGAGTTCCCCTGCGAGGGTGGCCGGCGAAAACTGATCCGCGCGGGCCGCGGCGCGAATGGTTTCCCACGGCGGCGTTTGAAAGGGATCCAACGTTTTCGCCGGCTTCATCTGCACGAGGCTGCGGGCAATCACTTCCAGCTTTTGATGCGCGCCTTGAATCTCGAAGTAAACGGAGGTGTTGCCAAAATAGTCTGTCCGTTCCGCCCGCTGCACCGGCTCCGGCCTAACCGTAAGTTCGTGCCATGGACACTCCTGAAAAGGCAGTGTCCGCGGCTCCAGCCGGGCCAAGTGATGGCAGACCGTCACCGGACTTTCGTAGGTGTAGGTGGTGCGATGGATGATTTTGTAGCGCACGGAATGGGGATGACTTCAATCTCTCTTGCTGGCGTGGGAGAAGTAATGTTCGGTGACAATGTCCGAGAGGATTTCAAGATTCGCGATGAGATGCTGGCACAGGGCTGGAACGGCCTTGAAGGCATCGGCAGGTGATTTGGCGAGCGCGGGAAGATTCAGCGTGGCGAGCGCCGATTGCAGAACGTCCATCTGTTGGCGCTCACGTTGCCCGTGATCGACCGCCGGGTCCTGGGGAAGCTGGGCGGCCTGGCGGGAAAGAACGTTGAATTGATGGGCCACGGAGCGGGGATTGATGTCGTTGAGCAACAGAAGATCCAGCACGGGCATGATGAGCGGACGGGCGAAGTGCAGGCGCCGGTAGGTCATGGAACTGTCGCAGATTTCCAGGAGCGGATTGAGTACACTGTCATCGTCCGCCGCCTGCCGGGCACCGGCATCCACGAGTTCCAGGATGACGCAGGAGCGCTCCAAACGACGACCGGCCTCCAGGAAGCGCCAGCCGTGGCCGCGGGTCATGTTTTCCTGCTGCATGCCACTGAAGGCGGCAAGATCGAGCACGAGGGTATCAAGCACCCCCTGGGCGGTGGAAATGACGAAGGGGCCGGCAGGCAGGCGCGCGTCCCGTTCGATGCGGTTAAACAAGCGCCAGGTGTCGTCGGACAGCCGGTCGCGGGCGGCGGCGGCATTAAGACGCAGGCGGCCGAGAAGCGACGGAATGCTGTTTTCCCGCTCTGCGTCCTGCAGCAGGGCCTGCAGGTGATCCTTCAGACTGGTGGCGGATTTGGGCAGCAGGCCCAACTGAGTCATGATACCGATGCAGCAACGCAACTCCCGCCCATGCATCTCCGAC
>JAXMIV010000788.1:0-3195 GCA_034377045.1 Prosthecobacter sp.
CCGCCTACTTTTACCGCGTCAACGTCACCCTGCCCGCCTTCAAGGACAAACGCGTGCGGCAGGCGCTGGCGCTGGCGATCGATCGGGAAGGCCTGATTCGCAATGTGCTGCGCGCCGGGCAAAAACCCGCGACAGGGTTTACCCCGCCGGGAGCCGGTGAAGGTTATGTGGCGCCTGATCTCATGCGCTTCGATCCTGCCAAGGCGCGCCAGTTGCTCGCCGATGCTGGTTTCCCCAATGGCCAGGGGTTTCCGAAGTTCGACATTCTGATCAACACGCTCGAGTCGCACCGCACCATCGCGGAAGCGATCCAGGAGATGTGGAAGCAGCACCTCAACATCCCGGTGGGTGTGCTCAACCAGGATTGGGGGGTGTATTTGGCCAATCAGCGCAAGCTGGACTATCAGGTCTGCCGCGCCGGCTGGGTGGGAGATTTCCTGGATCCCTACACCTTTCTCAGCATCTGGCAGACCGCCGACGGCAACAACAACAGCGGCTGGAGCAATGCCCGCTATGACGCCCTGATGCAGGCCTCCCTGCGTGAACCGGACACTGCCAAGCGGATGGCCATCCTGACGGAGGCCGAAACCCTGCTGCTGGACGAACTTCCCATGCTGCCCATTTACTGGTATGTGCGAAATTTCCTCGCCCGCCCAGAGGTCAAAGGTTTGCGCTCGTCGCTTCTCGAACATCACTGTTATAAAGCCATTTTCTTTGCCGATCCATCGGCTGCCGCTCAAAACTGACGCCCCCGCATGCTCCGTTTTCTTCTCAGCCGCGTTTTGCAGGGCATCGTCGTGGTCCTCAGCGTACTTTGCATCACGTTCGTGCTGCTGAAGTTCGCGCCAGGCAGCCCGTTTGAAAGCGAACGCAACATCCCGGAGCACATCCGGGAGCAGCGCATCATTGCCTCCGGTTTGGACAAGCCCCTGCCCGTACAGTTGTGGAAGTACATCGTCAGCTTCAGCACCTTTGATTTTCCCACCTCCATCAAGACGCCCGGACGAGGTGTGGACGAGATCATCCTCCAGGCCTTCCCAGTGTCTGCCACGATCGGCGGCGCGGCCCTGCTCATTGCCTTGATCCTTGGCATCCCTCTGGGCGCACTCGGTGCATTGCGGCCCAACACGCTGGAGGACCGGGGCACCATGGTGTTCGCCACTTTGGGCATTTGCGCACCGAGCATGGTGCTGGGCCCGCTGCTGGCTCTGCTGTTTGCCTTGAAGCTCCGTTGGTTCAATGCCTCCGGCTGGTTTGATGCCGATGATTGGGTGCTGCCCTCCATGACGCTGGGCATCATCTACAGCGCCTACATTGCGCGGCTGACCCGCGGCGGTTTGCGTGAAACGCTGGCCCAGGAGTTCATCCGTACCGCACGAGCCAAAGGGGCATCTGAAGCGGCCATCGTGTTCCGGCACGCCTTCAAACTGGCCTGTCTGCCCCTGTTGAATTATCTCGGACCGACAGCCGCCGCCTTGATGACCGGCTCCATCATTACCGAGGCTGTGTTTCAACTTCCCGGCTTGGGGCAGCACTTCGTGGGCGCTGCCCTGAACCGTGACTACGACCTCGCCATGGCGACCGCCGCCTTTTATGCGGTGCTCATCGTGGGCTTCAATCTGCTGGTGGATTTCATTCAGGCCCTTCTCAACCCGCGCATCGGATTCAAAGCATGACCGCAGGGCCTTCTCTCTCTCCGTGGCAACGAGCGTGGCGCCGCCTGATCCGCAGCCGCTTGACCGTGGCCGCGATGATTTTTCTCGCGCTCCTCGTCGCTGTCTGCGTCATTGGTCCCTGGTTTTCCGCCTACGGACAGAGTGACCAGCATCTGGAACTCAGAGCGGCCCCTCCCAGCGCCGCGCATTGGCTGGGCACCGATCCCTTGGGTCGCGATCTCGCCACCCGCATCCTTTTCGGTGGCCGCATCTCCCTGCTGGTGGGCATCCTGGCCACTGCGGTCGCCTCGCTCATCGGGGTCGGTTATGGCCTTGTCGCCGGTTTGGTCGGTGGCCGCATGGACTCCCTGATGATGCGCGTCGTGGATGTCCTGTACGCCTTCCCCTTCATCACTTTCGTCATCATCCTTGTCGTGGTCTTCGGGCGCGAGTTCTGGCTCATCTTCGTGGCAATTGGCGCGGTCGAATGGCTGACCATGGCACGTGTGGTTCGCGGGCAGGTGCTGGCGTTGAAAAATCTCGAGTTTGTCATGGCGGCGCGGGCCAGTGGCGCGGGCTTCTGGCACATCCTGGTCAAGCACATGCTGCCGAACGTCATGGGCCCCGTGATCGTCTACTCCAGCCTCACCGTCCCGGGCGTCATGCTGCTGGAGGCGACCCTGAGTTTCCTCGGCCTCGGCATCCAGCCCCCGGACGCGAGTTGGGGCGTCCTCATTAGCGAAGGCGCCGCCAACATGGCCATCTTTCCCTGGATGCTCATCGGCCCCAGCCTCTTCTTCAGCGCCACCCTCCTCGCCCTCAACCTCCTCGGCGACGGTTTGCGCGATGCGTTTGATCCGAAGTCGATGCAGGAAGAGTGATCCCAGGAGAAGGGGTTTGCAGCCCCGTGGTCCGCTCAGGCGAAATCTTGTGAGGGTTACAAACCCTCACTCCTTGACCTTTGACCACCACCCATTGACGCTAGGCGCAGATGCCACCCAACCGTTTCTACAACACCTTCGATTCCGAGACCCTCGCGCCGCGCCGCACATCGCCGGAGGAGTACCGCACGTTGTTCCAAACGGACCGTGACCGTATCATTCACAGCAGCGCTTTTCGGCGGTTGCAGAGCAAGACGCAGGTGTTCCTTTCGGGTGAGTATGATTTTTACCGCACCCGCCTGACGCACAGCATCGAGGTGGCGCAGATTGGGCGGTCCATTTGCGCGCGGCTGGCGCAGCAGCAGAAGGATTTGTTAGGCGAGGATTGCTTCATTGATCCGGACCTGGTCGAAAGCGCGTGTCTGGCGCATGACCTGGGACATCCGCCGTTTGGGCATACGGGCGAGCGGACGCTGCATCGGGTGATGGAGCCTTATGGCGGGTTTGAGGGTAATGCGCAGACGCTGCGCATTCTGACGCAGACTTTGTTTAACGAGGGCCGCGACGGCATGAACCCCACCCGCGCCATGCTGGACGGGGTGCTGAAGTACAAGACACTGTGCGCGGAAACTCCCGGCGCCAAAAATCACTACCTCTAC
>JAXMIV010000789.1:0-7165 GCA_034377045.1 Prosthecobacter sp.
ATGCCACCCACCCCGATGCGCGCCTGGGTCTGGCACAGGTGGCCTTTTTCCAGGGCAAGATGTCGGAGGCAGCCGTACGTGCCGAGCAGATCATAGCGGAGCGTCCAGACCATGCGCCCGCTTGCCTGCTGCTGGCACGCATTCTGGTGACGGAGAATGAGCTTGGGCGCGCGCGGGCTTGGTATGACAAGGGGCTGGCCTTGAATCCCTCATTGGCTGATCCCGGGTTGGAAAAGGATCTCGCCAAAGTGAAACCGACCGAAGATGACGCCGGGGGGCGCAAGCGCGCGGCCGTTACCTCCGAGGGAACCTACCTGGAATCGAATCAGGAAGACCGGAGCGACGACGATGATGACAGCCATCCGCGCGGTGGCGCCGCCTTTGATCTCGGGTTGGCCGACTTTGAAAAGCCGAAGCTGAGTTTCGCGGGAGTTGGCGGCATGGATGCGCTTAAGGAAGAGATCCGCATGAAGATCATCTATCCGCTTCAGCATGCGGAACTCTTCAAGGCGTACGACAAAAAGGTCGGCGGCGGTGTCCTGCTCTATGGTCCGCCCGGTTGTGGCAAGACCCTCATCAGCAAGGCCACGGCGGGAGAGATTAAGGCAAACTTCATCGCTCTGGGTCTGCATCAGATTCTCGACATGTGGATCGGCAATTCCGAAAAGAACATGCACGAGGTTTTTCAACTGGCCCGGCAAAATGCCCCTTGTGTGCTGTTCTTCGATGAGGTGGACGCACTGGCCGCTGACCGCCGCGATCTGCGCCAGAGCGCCGGACGCAACTTGATCAACCAGTTCCTTTCCGAGATGGACGGCGCGGATTCGCAAAACGATGGCGTGCTTATCCTCGGCGCTACAAACGCACCCTGGCACATCGATCCCGCCTTCCGCCGCCCGGGACGCTTCGACCGAACGCTGTTCGTGCCGCCGCCGGATGAAGGCGGGCGCGTGGCCATCATCGATGTGATGGCGCAAAAGAAACCCATGGGCGAACTCGATCCGCGTGCCTTGGCGAAGAAGACGCCCGATTTTTCCGGCGCGGATCTGAAGGCGGTGTTTGATCTGGCGACTGAAGAGGTCCTTACCGAGGTCATGCGCACTGGCAAAGTGGTGCCGTTGACGACGAAGGAACTCATCAAGGCCGCGGGCCGCCACAAACCGACGACGCGCGCCTGGTTTGAGAGCGCGAAAAATTACGCGATGTATTCAAATCAAAGTGGCTTCTACGATGACGTGTTGAAGTACATGGGTCTTCTCAAACGCTAACGCCGCCACGCATGTCTGATTCCGACTATTCCTCCGCGAGTGCTCATTTTGCCCGCGGCCGTCTCCTGCAAACGCAGCACCGTTTGTCCGATGCCATCGCCAGTTACAAGCAGGCGCTCAGTCTCGATCCCAATCACACGTCCAGTTTTGTCATGCTGGCTTTGTGCTGGATGAAGGACGATGCTACTGCCGCGCAGTCTCTCGATGCCGCCGGCCGGGCTGTGGCGCTCGAGCCGGAGAATGCCTTCGCCCGCAGTGTGCTGGCGCTGGCCATGGATGCCAACGCCAAAGAGGGCCAGACCACGGCCATGAAGGAAGCCTTAAAGCAGGCCGAGGAGGCCGTTGGCCTTGATCCGGATGCCGATTTCAGCCACGCGGTGGCCGCGCGCCTGCACCTGCGTTTGCGCGATTATGCAAAGGCGGAAGATTCTGCCCGGCAAGCGCTCGCGCTCGACACGGAAAACACCATGGCCGCGGAAGTGCTTTCCGCCGCCTTGCTGCTGCAAAGGAAGGATGGCGACAACAAGGGGCTCATTGGCTACCAACTCGAGCGCGATCCGGATGACGACAGCGCGCACACCAGCGCCGGCTGGCAGGCGCTCATGGAGGGCGATCACAAGAAGGCGAATCAACACTTCCTTGAGGCCCTGCGCCTAAGTCCCATGAACGAGAGCGCCCGCACGGGCCTGGTCGAATCCTATCGCTCTCGCTCTTGGCTGTATCGGCAGCAACTGCGCTTCTCCCACTTCATGAATCAATTCACGGAAGGGAGGCAGAACGCGATCATGATCGGCGGTTATGTGGCCTACCAGGTGTTGCGGAACGCGCTGAAGACCGTATCGCCCTTTTTGACCTCCGTCGTCATTGGTACCTGGCTCCTGTTTGCCTTGTGGTCACACCTGGCGCGGGGATTCAGCTCGTTCTTTCTGGTCATGGATCGCTTTGCGCGCCAGGCATTGCGGCCGCGAGAATTCTGGGAAGGCGTGGTGGTCGGCGGCCTTATCTTCCTGGCACTCGGAGCACTCCTGCTGGGTTACGCGTGGAATATTGACGGCAGTAGCTATGCCGCGCTCGCCTGCATTCTCGCCGCCGTCGCCAATGCCGCCGCCTTTACCAATGATCATCATCTTGGCCGTTATCTCTACACCATCGTTGGCGGCATCGCCGGTGTCGGCGCGGCTTACGTCTGTCTGGATGCCTTCAGCGGCTGGCCTCTGCCGTGGGCCGGACAACTGGGGCTTGTCGCGATCCTCAGCGGCGTCATCGTCAGTTGGCTGCGCCCGTTTCGGGTGCTCTATGCATGAATCCCGCTAAACCTTCAGGATGCCCAGTTTGGTGAACCACTCGCGCAGTGCTAGGCGATCTGGTCCAGCAGTTTGGCCAGCTTTCCCGCGCCGCCCCAGTCGGCGAACCGAGTCTCCGCCTTGTTAAGCACCTCAGCGAGCGGCTTTGGCTTGCCATCGCCGCTTTTGGGGAAGACAAGATAGCCGACGATTTTTTGAGAGGTGCCGCCATGCCGTGCATCTTTGGAGATGCCCAGCGCCTCAGCGCAGGCCATGGAGGCCTCGCCTACAGCGGGATTGGTGTCCGCAAAGATAGCGCCGGTGTACTTGCCGTTCTGCTTGTTGTAAACAATGCCGAAGTCGCCCTTTTTTGCCCCAGCCAGTTTGGCGGGCATGACAAAGTACGGGATAACATCCGCATTGACGTAACTGCCGGGCTTGGTGGAGGGACCGCTGCTGAGCGCCGTCATAGAGATCCAGTAGCCGGGTGCGGGATCGGCGGCCTTTTGCACCAGCGGGTTGCCTGTTGGCTTGTCGTTGTCCGTGGCCAGAGCCCACCAGTTGCCCGGCTTGCCCGCATGCGCTGGATTGTCCAGGCCGATGTGGTGGTCTACCGGATAGTCTCCGGGATGGTAGGCGCGGGGAGAGCCATCCGCATCCACGGACATGACGGACAGATAGAAGAAGGCGGTCTCATCCGGCAGTTGGTAGACCTTGACGGTATTCTCCGAAGAGTCCTTCACCGTGGCGATGACGGCGGGCTTCTTGCTTGCGGGGCCAGGTGCAGGCGCAGCCGCATCAGGGCTGGGCGGTTTGGCCAGGTTGGCGGCTACCTGCTGGCGCAGATCCGGCAGTTTCTGCTGCATCTTGCCAGGGCAGTCGGTATGGCCGGCTAGAACGTCCATATGGCCGACGATGCCCGTCTTGTTTGGGGTGATGCCGCCGGCACGGCACAACCAGGCGCACAATTCCACCAGGGCGTCCCATTGCTGGGCGGTTACGGCATATTCCTTGCGGTTGTCGCCCTCCAACTCGATGCCGAAGTAGGTTGTGTTAAATTTGGTTACGCCGGAGGCATGCGCCCCACTCACTACCTCACCCTTGCCCGCGGCGGACAGGGCACCCGTACGGCCTTCCATGATCAAACCTCCGCGGCTGACGGTGAAATGCTGGCCAGTGTCGGACCAGCCATTGTCATCGATGTGGTGCTTCTGAATCCCCCGCGCTACCGCGAAGGCGACCTTCTCCTCCGCGGCGCCGGTGGCGGGCGCCCGGTTCGCATTCTCGGTGTTATGAATCACGATGCCCTTCGCCGGACTGCGCTTGAAGGTCGTGGTGATCGTACGTGCCTTCCATTCGACGGTGGTGTAGATGCGGGGTGTTGCAGGCATGAGGTTTTAGTGGCGAGTTAGGCTGTTGGCGGATGGTCCACATGGCATGCTCCAACCGCCGCTCTAAAATCGGTTCCGTCCTGGAGGCTTCACAACTTCATCATATAGCCGAAGAAGTCCTTTAGATCCGCGTCGCTCATGCCGGCGGTTTGGCCTTCGGGCATCAGGGACACGGGGCTGGCTTCGAGCTTCTCGATGTCGGCCTGTTTGACGGGGGTTTTGTTTCCGGCAATGTCTTTGAGCACGATGCCGCTGGCGTCCTGCGCGTCCATGAGGCCGGTGAGGATTTGGCCGTTCTTGAGCTTCACGATGTAGGCGCCGAAGCCTTCGCGAATTTCCAGGCTGGGGTTGAAAAGGTTGTCCAGCCAGAAGTCGGCGCTGCCGCGGTCGTAGCCGGTGAGTTCGGGGCCAATATTATTGCCTTCGCCAAAGAGCTTGTGGCAGATGGCGCAACGCAGGGTGAACTGCATCTTCCCCTTCGCTGGGTCACCCAGGCCGGTCTTCAGCACGGCTTTGATGCGTTCCGCTTCCTTTTGTTTGGCTTCGGTGGGCCCGGTGGCGAGCAGGCCGCGCCAATGGCGATCAATCGTGGCATCGATTTCAGCATCCTTGTGCAGGCTGAGCTGGCGCACGATGTCGATGGTGAAATGCTTCGTCGGCACCTTCCATTCATTGACGAAGCTGGCGAGGATTTGCGCCCATTCCTTGCGGCCGGCGAGCGTGCGCAGGGCGTCTTCACGCAGGGCCTTGTCCCCGGCAATCTGCGCTTCATAACTTGTCATGATTGCTTCTGGGATGCGCCGGTCTTCGAACTTTGCCGCGGCTTGCAGAATGCCACGCTTAAGGCTCGGGACATTGGGGGACTTGAGGATGGCGACCATGGGCGCTACGGCGTCTTTTTTGCCAAGCTCCGCCAGGGTCTTCGCCACGGCGATGCGCGCTGTGTTACTAGCCTTGGCATCCGAAAGAAGAGCCAGCGCCTTTTTCAGGGCGTCCGCATTGCCGCTGCGGAGGGCCAGCGTCAGGTCACCGCCGGATTGCTTGGCCATGTAATCATTCAGCGCCTTCGAGAGACTGTCAGGCAACTTCGGCATTTCCGCCCCTTCAAAGGCAGCGGCGATGCCGGCGATGACCTTGCCGCGTACAGCGTCATTTGGAGCCAGGGCCAGCAGGTCGGTGCAGGATTGGAAATTCTCTGCGCCACCGGCCAGGGCGTAGCGCTTGGCCAGTTTCTCGGCGAGCGAGTCGCGGAAGATGGTCGACTTGGCGAAGGCGGAGTCAGTCTTGAGGAAATCAAAGACGGCGGCGCGTTCCTTTTCAGCCTTCGATTCGAGTCCCCACCATGCGAGGAGGGGAAAGTGGCCGCTTTCATCGGCGGCACCTTCGGCGCTCCAGAGCAGTGGCAGTCCGGTCTTGGCGGACAGCCGCTTGGCGGTGGCCAAAATCTGCGCACGTACTTCGACATGCTTCTCCGTCTTGGCCAGCGCGGCCAGTCCACCAGCGGCGGATGACTGATGCTCTCCGACGATCTTTACCGCCCAGCGGCGCACATAGGGATCGGCGTGGGAAAGCAGACTGCTGATGAGTTCGTCGGTCACCCCGTCGAGGCCATCCAGCGCCCACAGAGCCTCCAGCACGCGCCCCTCATCCTTCTTCTGCACCATCTCAATGAGCTTGGGCTTCAGCTCCTGGAGGTTTCGCCATTCAATCTCGTGGATGGCCTGCTTGCGGAACCATTCATTGTTGTGGCTCAGGTAGCCTAACAACTCCTCTGGTGGCGCCGTGTGCAAGTCGAAGGGTTTCAGTTTGGGCGCGCCGCTGGCCGGACGCACGCGATAGACGCGGCCGCTGGTCTTGTGCCAGTCATCCACCGGGCGCACATGGCTCAGGCGGGTATCATACCAGTCGACCATGTAAAAGCCGCCGTCAGGCCCCGCACCGGCCCACACGGGGCGAAACCAGCGATCCGGGGTGGTCGCCAGATCTTCGCCATCCTTCGTGCGGAAGGTGGAGCCATCGGGGATGCGCTCACTAACATACACTTTGTTCGCCAGGGCATTCGGCGCAATGATGTGACCTTCATAGGCGGAGCCGAGCAGGCCGCCTTCGTAAATGGTGAAAGCCTGGGGAAAGCGTTTCGTGTCGCCCTCGTGCTTCATGTGTTCGAACCAGCCAAAGGCAAATGGATTGGTCAGCGGCCCGTGTTTGCCCCAGCCCTTGATACCGTAGCTGCCCTGCTCGTAATGCATGCCGCGGGTGGCGCCGTTGTTGGTGCCGGAGAAGACGCGGCCCTTGCTGTCGATGTCGAGGCTGAAGGTGTTGCCGCCGCCTTCCGCATAAATTTCAAAGAGCTTCTTCACCGGATGATAGCGCCAGATGCACTGGCCTTCCCATTTCACATTCTTGGAGGCGGCGCTGCTGACTTTGCCGGTGGTCGTGCTGCCATTCGCTCCATACAGCCAGCCGTCCATGCCCCATTGCAGACTCGTGGCCACACTGTGGGTGTCTTCCAATCCAAAGCCGCTCAGCTCCACTTCCGGATCACCATCGGGCGTGCCGTCGTTGTCGGCGTCAGGATAACTTAGCAGGTAGGGCGGGTTCAGCACCCAGATGCGATTGCGGCCGGTGAGCGCGGCGCTGGCGATGTTCAGGCCGGTGATGACATCCGTATGCTTGTCGAAAAAGCCGTCACTGTCCGTGTCCTCCAGCACCGTGATCTTGTCGGCTCCCTTCTCACCGCGCGGCGGCGGCAGTGGCACCTTGTCAAACTTCGCCCGCAGATGCTGATCGTAGCTGACCACCTTTAGCCCCGCTGGAAACTGATATTGGCGGTACTGCATCACCCACATGCGGCCCTTGGAATCCCAACTGGCGTAAAGCGGCTGCTCGATCACCGGTTCGTAGGCCATGAGATCAATGGTCACATCGGGCCGTGTCTTGAATTTCTTCAGCGCCTCCAGCGGCGGCGTCATCGGCGTGTCATCCGCCAGGGTGCCGCGCCCCGTGTAGGTCTCCATGATCTTCTTGACCTGATCGTTGCCGGCGACGGCTTCCGATTTAGGATTCGTATCGGCGGCAAGCGCGGACAAGGCGGCCAATTGGCAGAGCGCGAGCGAGGAAAAGCGGCTGACTTTCATGGTGGTGGGTATCAACAACCGTTCCGCGCGCCGTTTCTCGCTCTCCACGTGCACGTTCCGGTATTTTCGTGCCGTTGGGGGCGTGG
>JAXMIV010000790.1:0-5991 GCA_034377045.1 Prosthecobacter sp.
GAGATGTTGCCGGGCCAGGTGTACTTTTCGAGAAACTCCAGCGCGTAGGCGTCGATGGTCTTAGGTTTCGCATCCGTGCGCTCCGAGAGATCCTTGAGGAAATGCTCCACCAGCGGCTTGATGTCCTCCCGGCGCTCACGCAGCGGCGGGATTTTCAGCGGGACGACTGAGAGCTTGTAGTACAGGTCCTCGCGAAAGGCACCCATCTTGGTGGCTTCCTCAAGCGCTGCGGTGGTGGAGACGATGAGGCGAAAATTGGGACCGCCGTTGTTCCAGCCGCTGCGGCGCGATTGGACTTCATCGAGAAAGGTATTGAGCTGCGCTTGGATGCGGTGCGGCAGGACGTGGACTTCAGCGAGGTGCACCGTGCCGCCATTGGCCCGGCTGAAAATGCCGCCGGACATGCCGCCCTGGCCAAAGAACTCAGAATCCAGCGCGTCCTCCGGCATGGCGCTGCACTGAAGTTCCTTGAAGGGCGCGCCGCTGCGGCGGCTCGCATCGTGCATGGCGCGGGCGACCATGTGTTTGCCGACACCAAACTCCCCTTCCAGAAGCACGGGACTGTCGTTGTCCGCGACACGGCGAACAATATCAAAAATCCGCTGGATGGCGTCGCTGTGGCCGATGAGCTTGGACGAGCTGACGTTGCGGATGACCGCGGAACTCGGAACGGTGGCGGCCGTGCCCGGTGCATTGCGCCCGAGAGCCTGATTCACCGTTTTGATGAGGTCACCGAGATCGAAAGGCTTGGTCAAATAATCAAACGCACCCAGTCGCATCGCTTCGACCGCCGTCTCGACACTGCCATGGCCCGTGACCATGATGACCGCGGTTTCCGGGAGCAAATCCCGGCACATGCTGACGATGTCGAGACCATTCACATCGCCGATGCGAAGATCGACGATGACCAAATCAGGTTTCTGGCTGCGGATGGCCGCCATGCCATCGACGCCGCTCATGCACCCGAATACGGTGTGACCGGCGGCCCGGCAGAGCTTGCTCATGAGCTCCAGGATCGCGGCTTCGTCGTCTATAATTACTAGTTTAGCCATAATTTGACCAATATATGAGAGGCAAAGTTGATTATTAAAGATGCTAAAGTAAAATCGTCAAACCGTCAACGAAGTTCTTACGCAGGCTTTTATCAAAAATGCAAACGCCTGATCATCAACGATCTGTGGAATCAACTGCTGCCATAAGCAGTTCCCAAGCCTGACGGAAATCGCCTTTCTCAGCGGCGATCGCCGCCTGTTCGCGTTTGAGAAAAGCGGGAGCCGAAGGCAATTGTGAGACCTTTTGCAAGGTGTAGACGGCCTCGTCGAGCGCGCCTTTGGCACGCAAGGCGTAGAAGAGTTCAATTCCCGGGCGGGCATCGGCGGGATTAAAAACAAAGGCGCGCCGCAAGGCATTGATATCCGCAGTCGCCGAGTTCGCCGGCCGCGAGCGGACAGGTTGTTGTTTGTTGGCTGTTTCGTAGGCTTTTTGGAAATCGCCACGCCCGGCGTACTCCTCCGCCAAGATCCGCCAACCGTGCACCAGCCAGCGAGGATTGCGCTCCAGGGCGCTGATCAACTGTTGCCGATCGCCGCGCTGAAGCCAGATCGAAAAGAGGCTCTTCAATTGTTCAGCGTCGAAGCTTTCTAGCGTGGGCTGTTCAGCCAAAAGCTGGTCCATGCACTTCTGCCACTCAGACCCTGACTTCGCCGCCATCAGGAAGATCAGTTTCATCGCCGGCGTGACAGCCATCTGCCGCAACGTGATGAGCAAGTCCGGATAAGGTTCCGAATCGAGAACCATCTGCCGGTAGCCTCCCCACAGATCCTCGGCGCCACCCCGGCTGCGGCGAATCCATTCCCGCCAGGGGACCGCAGCCAGGAGGGGATCATAGGCCAGCCAGTAAGTGCCTTCCCAGTAACAGAAATTGGCCACATTGGGCTCAATGGCACGCGCGAGCCCGAAATCCAGCAAGGCAGAGGCAGCGGGCTGGCCGAGGTTGAGGCGCAATTGCGCGCGCAGATGGTGCAGTCCGTACTCTAGCGGTGTGATCTTGATCGCGCGTTCGACCAATTTCATCGCCTCACCAGGAAGTCTCGCCTGAGTTTTTGCGAGCGCACGCAGATGAAGTTGCCGCGCCGAGGAAGGGAAAGGCCATTCCACCAGGTTCCTCGAGACGGCGATCCAACCAGCCCCCAAGCCCAGAAGCGCAAAGCCAAGCAGGCGGAAGGACCACACATCAATCCGCCCCGCAGGCGCCGCGAGGCATGCCGGCCGCACCGCGAGGCCGAGCAGGAGGGCCGAAATCATGAAGTAAGCCACACCATGGACCGGCACGTCCACAAACCCATGCAGCAGTGCCAGCAAGCCGCCAATGCCGGCGGCCTTGCGCAGGCGGCGGTCGGTGCGACCTCGCTGTTCCCCCTTTGAACGCCACGGGCCGCTGATGGAGGCGATCCACCCGACCAGAAAGACACAGGGCAGCAAGGTCAGCACCCCACCCTCCACCAACAACCAAAGGACATCGCTTTCCGGATGCAGAAACCGCAACGTCGGGTGATGCATGGTCGTGACCAGAGGAAAGACCGAGCTAAAGTTCCCCAATCCGACACCAAGCCAGGGCGACTCGGCAGCCATTTTCAAGGTCTCGCCCACCATCATCACGCGGAAATCGCCGCCCAGACTATCCAATCGCATGCCCGTCTTCAGGCGATGCGAAAGGCTGCCGCTCGAGACCAGCAGGATTGAACCAACGGCAATGAGGATGGACACCCAGACCACGGCCTTTTTGAAAAAGCCCCTGCGCATGGCAGAGGTAGCCAGCCAGAGGGCCGTGCCGATAAAGAAGAGCACGAGACCACCGCGCGAGGTGTTCACGAAAATCGCGGCCAAGGAGGCAAAAAAACTGAGCACTCCGGCGACCCACCACTTTGACCTCCGCCGGAAAGCGTCATAAACGACGGCGGCGGCGAGCACGCAGGTGATGGCACAAAGGCTGGAGATGTGGTTGCGGTTGGCGAACGGTCCGTAACCAACCCCCCAACTGCGCCCATCACGAGGCCACCAGGGAATCTCGATCTTTTGCCAAAACTCAAGCACTGAGAGGGCCGCCAAGACCGCGCCGCCCACCATTAACCAACGGATCGCAAGGCGGCGTTGGGATTCACCGAAGCCCTGGCCCAGACAGTTCCACAGCCAAAGAATGGCGCAAACCATGAGGAGCCATGCCTCGACCGTTACCGCGGGTTGCGGCGATACGGCCCCACCCAAAGGCAGAGCCCACTCGCTCACGAGTTGTTGGCGCCACGGAGAGATTCCGCCAAACCAATCCGCCGGCAGCAGCGCAGCCAGCGGGATAAGCGCAATGACCATCAGGGTAATGGCGCCCACCTTCGGCAAACGCTGGCGAGCGGGAGCTACGAGAAGCGCGATCCCGATGAGCACCACCGCCAGTCCCTGCGACCAGGTTTCCCTTCCCGCACCCAACAGACAGGCCACGAGTGGAATCGCAGTCAGCAACAAGGCGCGCAGCCTGGCAATGGGTGAGGCGGGCTCTTGGACTTCTGGTTCTGGCAACTCTTCCGGTGGGGGCGCGCTCCCCTTCGCGTCGGTGTGACTCCGGCGCCTCCGTCTGCGAACGGTGCGTGGCTCGGGTTGCTGGGTGAGATCGTCCATCAGACGCGAGATCAAGCATCCACCTTTTCCTGATCGGCAGCCGGATCGGTGGCGGGGAGAAGGGAAGGCAAAACACCCCACTTGTCGACGCAGCGTTCCAAGATGCTTACGAAAGGATCGGCACGGCGATTCCAATCATCAGGAGCATCCTGGTCATCGGGACGATAGAGGGCGCATTTGACGCCACTGGCGAGCACCAATTCCAGAGGTACCGTTCCCGGTTCTTGTTCGGTTTTGAACCCGATCCAACCAAGGCGATAGCGCAGCACTGTGGAAAGCTCATCGACACTTTCGCACTTTTCGAAGTCGAATTCGAGAACCCGCGCATGCGCCCGCGCGTGCTCCAGCCGCCGCCGCCGCTCCATGGCTTCGTGGATCTGCTGGCGCAAATTGGTCCAGCTTCGAACATACCCCAAGTAACGCGCGGCGCCAATCGCCAGCAGGAACATGACCGCGCCCGCCACCGGAAACGTGATGCCCTTGGTGAGCAGGACACTAATGCCGCCAAGGCTCAGCACGAGACACACCGTGTACATGGCGGCGAGTGCACGCGGCTTGCTGTAGCCTAACAAAATGAGCCGATGGTGGATGTGCTCCGCGTCCGCGCTGAAGATGGGCACACCGCGAATGCTGCGCCGGAGAATCGCGAAGGCGGTATCAAGAATCGGCACCCCAAGAGCGATGACAATCACCAGCAGTGCCGCGATGACCGAACCCTTGTTGGAACTCTTCAATGATACCGAGGCGACAAAAAAGCCGATCAGATAAGCGCCGCCGTCGCCGAGGAAGATTTTGGCCGGGGGAAAGTTGAAAAAGAGGAATCCCGCCAGCGCTCCGGCCATCACCACGGAAGCCATAACCACATCTCCCTGCCCCGAAATATAACCCACACTGGCCAATGTCAGAGCCAGGAAGAGCCCGAAACCACCGGCGAGGCCATCCATGCCGTCAATCAAATTGATGATGTTGGGGATGGCCACCAGCCACAGCAGCGTCAGGGGCAGACTCCACCATCCCAATGGCAAGCCGCCACCGCCGAACGGATTGCTCAAGACATCAATGGAAAGGCCGAGGGCGAACAGTATGAGCGCCGCGCCAATCTGCCCGATCAACTTCACGCGCGCGCCCAAAGGCTTCAAGTCATCGGCAAAACCGACGCTAAAAATCAGCGCATTGCACAGAATGAGGGGCATCCAAGTCGACCATTCCAAGCGTTTGGTCACGATCGACATCGCCAAGCCGGCCAGCAAGGCTATGAAAATGGGCGCGCCGCCGATGCGCAATATGGGGCGGTCGTGCAGCTTCCGCCGGCCATCCGGCGCATCCATGCCGATGGCTGCATTGCGCCGCAACAACCCGATCACGCAAAGGCACGTCAGCGCGGCTGCAGCGACGAAGTAAGCGGCAATTTCCGCGTTTCCCGGCAGATTCGGTGCGGGCGGGCCGATGAACTCGGCGGCCTCAATGGCAAATGGCAGCATGGTCATTCGCGGGCAATATCTCCGTAATTAAGTCAGCTTTGAGGTTAGATGTCGAAGCCACCATTGAGTGCCCGCTTCTCGCTCTGCGGTAATTCTCTCATGAATCACGCCTGGCCTGCAATCAGAACTGCAAAGCGGGAGCTTTTCCAGCCAATCCGCCAGCGCCGCCGCATCGCCCGGCGCAAACATCCCCGCGGGAACTTCCTCCCGTCGCAACCCCTCCGCGATCGCTCCCTGAACAGGTCCCACCCAGGCGATGGGAATATCGAGATGCTTCATGAGGGCGAGTTTTGAAGGCCACAGCAGGCCGCGTGTTTCCGGCTTCTGCGTCGCAATAAGAACGTCCGCCGTCATCAAAGATGCCAACAATTCCGCCTCGGGCACATAGCCGCTCCATCGGCACCGTTGCAGTCCGAGACGGTCCGCCAGGCTTTGCGCGGCGGAGCGCGACGCACCTTCCCCCTGGAAATGGAGTTCCCAATCCGTGCCTCGTTCTTCAAGGATTTGTTGCGCCCGCAGCAGCGTTTCAAATTCGTGAGCCCTGCCCAGATTGCCCGAGTAAAGCCAGCGCCGCACGGTGCGAGGCGTCCGAGGCACGGCGGCAGCCGCAATGTCCGGGGGCCACGGTGGCAGGACGTGAACGAGCCCGCCACTGGAGCGCGCAATCTCCGCCATCATATCACCATCCAGGGCGACAAGGAGGTCACAACCCCGGTAACCGAACCGCATGGCGTTGGCCACTAAGCGAGTCAGCAGGCCCTCCTTCACGGCGCCCAAAGCAATGGCGGTCTGCGGATACACGTCCATGGCCCAATGCGCCAGGGAGGCACCTTTCACCGTG
>JAXMIV010000791.1:0-3460 GCA_034377045.1 Prosthecobacter sp.
GCGAATTTTGTCGACGGTATCGAGGTATTCCGCATGCACGCACACCGCCCGTGCGCCGCTGTGTTTTAAAATGTAGGCGAAGTCAGCGGCGGTGAGGCGGAAATTGATCGGCACGAGAACCGCCCCAATCTGCGGCACCGCATAATACGCCTCCAAATGCGCATGCGTATTTGGGGCAATGGTGGCCACCCGGTCGCCCGCCTTGACGCCGAGTTTCTGCAGCGCGGACGACCAGCGGTCGCAACGCTCAAAGAATTCGCGGTAAGTGAAGCGGCGATCGCCATCAACCACGGCTTCGCGGTCGGGATACAGACGGCGGGCACGGCGGGCGAAATCGAGGGGAGAAAGCGGCGTTTCCATGGGACGTGATGGATCGTAGAACAGGCGACCGAAGGATGACCAGAGAAAACCTAACAAATGCCCACGATGATCACGAGCGTGGAGTTCTGGGCTGCCTCGCCAGAACGTCCTCTGGCCGATCATACGGGCTGATAGCAGCAAACACTGGCCCCGTAGTTCCGGGCGGCTGTTTAAGAAGATGCGTTTCGATTCGCCGCGCGGTGATGTGGGGCCGGGCAATGGTGAGGCCTAACACTCCAACTCCAACCACGAGAGTCTTAATCAAAGCCACTCCTCTAATCTTGTTCATGCTTGAACCAAAAGTGAAGCGACGGTTGTCGTCAATCCCCGATGTCAGGGCTCCCCTGTCCACCTCAGCGCCATTATCGTGCGCTTCCTTATGCCAGGCCCAGCACGTAACCCGGCGCATTGCCCAGGCCTGCTGGAGGTGAGGTTATAATATTTTTGAGACTGACTCCACCGGGCCAACTCATCACACCCGCCGTAGCGGCTGCGAGAAGATCATATCCACGATGGGGATCGGGGTGCGGAGTTCGGGGCTGCTTCTTGAAGAAGCGGCACTCCGGAGAGCCTTGCGGTCGTGGAGTCGGGAGATGTCAAAGACGTTCATCTTGCGCAGTTTCTCGGCGGTCAGCGGCTCGCCCCGGAGGTGGGTGCGGGGATAGGCAAAGGCTTCGACGCGCACGAAGAGCGGCACGAGACGGCCGGTGTCGTCGCTCTTCAGGGAAAACTCGGCCTGCGGGGCATCCGCCACACGCTCGACACCCCGGTCAGTGATGAAGCGAAGCTGTACGTTAGGCCGTTTCTCGGGATCGTTGCCGATCACGGCAGCCTTGATCGCAGTCGGCTTGCCGTTGGCATCGCGCCGCACGGCGATACTGCTAAAGCGAAAGTCGCTTTGGTCGTAAGGCGGCACCACTTCCCCGGTGTCGTTCGCGGCCAGGGCGGCGACTGAGCCAAAAAAGGTACCCGTGCGGTAGGCCCGCAGGGCGGCGGCTTCGCGCTCTGCCGATGGACGATCCGCCGAATCTGGCACAAGCAGCACGTTGCGGCCGCGTCCGAAGGTGTTGTGGTCCTTTACGAAAAAGCCCCAGCAGCGGCGGCCTGTGCGCAACAGATCGTCCCACAAGCGATAAAAGTAGAGATGCGGACCCGGCCCATGGTCGTAGAATCCTTTGTTAGACCCGAAACCCGAAGTCAACTGGTTCCAGATCTCGATGCCGAGCACGCGCGGATCGAAATCCAGCATCGTCGCGTAGTCGTCCAACTTTCCCGTGGGATGATTCAGGGTGATGCCGCCGCCGGCCGCGTGCAGCAGACCGCCGGTGCGGCGGCCGTCCACCAGCTCCCCATCCAGCGCGGCGCGGAACATCTCGCGCCAGGGACGGTTGGCCCCCTGCATCAGCCGAAACTGGCTGACGGAAAGGCGAGCATTGTCGTAAGTCAGAGTGGTTTCCAGGTTCGGCGCGGTGGTGCGCAGATAGATCGTGTGGCTGCCGGGGGCCAGCGGACGGTCGCGAATCGGACCCCTGTCGGCGAAGTTCTCGCGGAAGGCGCATTCATTGGCGCCCGCGATGGTGAGCAGGGCGGCGGGCGGCCCATTCCCGGCGGCGACGGTTTCCGCCACCGCCAAGCTTATGTCCAGACGATACACACCGCGCCAGGGTTGGGCGCAGTCAAAGACGTGCAAATCTTCGAAGCGGTGTATCAAGGGCGCCGCCGCGCACTGCTTGGCGCTGAGGCTGCTGCCATAACCGGTGGCCAGCAGGCTGCCGAGCGAGTTAAAATGCAGACCCGCATCGGGAAACGAATGCTGTTCCGCGTTGGGTGCCCCGATCACCTCCGGGCGCTTCGCCAAATACGCCTCCGGCAGTGGGTAGGTAGGAGCCGAAGGATAATAGTTGCTGAAGGCAAAGTGCCGGTAACCCATCTGATAGAAGACGTCGCGGGACGAATCCGTCTGCCCCTGGTGTTGATGGGACATGGAGTGCAGGTAGGCACAGTTGCCCCAATCCACGTCCGCATAGGGGTCGTCCAGGTCCCCTCCGGCCGTTGAATCAGCCGCACCGGCCTGCGCCAAAGCCCCCGTGGCGGGCCATCCGGCGAGAGTGTAAAGCAGATCCCTTCGTTTCATGGATGAGCATGCGCTGATGCGGGGAGACATCTTTCAACCCTTCCCTCCCTGAAGTTCTGGTCGGATTTCCGACGCATCGCTTTTGGTGAGGCAGACCAAAGCAACCTGTGCTATAGGTCTCAACTATGGCAATTCCCAAGCGCTCAGCCTTCAATCGCAGATCAGTGGATCACGTCACCGACGAAATTGTGATTGCTCTGTCTGGCGGCCTGGCCATCGAGTTTAAGCCGCTTTTTTTGCAGGTTTTTAGTGGTCTCAAGCATCGCAATGCCGCCAGTGGGGGTGAGGAAATGCTGCGGCTGCGCTGTTACGAAAAGCTGCTGAAACTCGCCAAAAGTGGTCTCGTCCAGAAGACGGACAAGACCTATCGTGGTCTTGAAGGGCTCGAACAGGCCTCCAGCGCCAACCAACTCGCGCGCACCGATGCGGCTATTGCTGCCGCCGCCACCAACTAGACCATTTCCGCCATGACACCCAATTATAGTTTCGAAAAGCGCAAGCGTGAGCTTGCCAAGAAGGCGGCAAAGGAAGCCAAACGGCTGCGCAAGGGCGAAAAGACCACCACCACTGAGACGCCTGTGGTCACCGAGGAACCCGCCGCAAATGCGCTGAGTTCCCCGGCAACCCCGCCGGAGATGCCTGCCTTGTAAGGACATCAACATCAGCCGCCGGGGAGCAGAGCGGAGCGGCAGAGAGGTCGCAGTGAAGAGGCGTGGATGGCGGCAGGCATGTCGGCGGCGAATCCTGTCTAAATATATGCCCCGGCAATCCGTTCTCCATTTGGCCCCTCAAGGCCAACCCCACCCAGCCATGAAACCCGCATCCCTCGTTGCCTGCCTCTTCATCGCCACCATCGCTTCCCCACTGATCGCCGAAATTCGAACCTGGAGGGACGCGTCGGGCGCTCACGAGGTAAAGGCCGAACTGCTCGGCGTCGCGGCTGGGGTGGTATCGCTGAAGACTGCG
>JAXMIV010000792.1:0-5705 GCA_034377045.1 Prosthecobacter sp.
GAGCCGTGCCCGCAGTCGTGGAAGATGATGAAGATGCGGACGAGAAGGGAACCCGCGAGCATGGCCAAGGGGATGGTGAGCCACCATGAGATCTGGACCGTCCAGTACATGAGCACCCACAAGAGGATGTAGGGAACCAGGGTGTTGACGATCTGCCAAGTGGCACGTGCCACCGACGGGGTTTGGTATTGGGCAACGATCTTCTTCCACTCGGCAATGGTGGGCTGCCGGGTGCTGGCGAAGGAATTCGCGCCCTGGCTCATGACAAAACTACGGGTTGCTCCGCCATTAAATTACACATAGAGGGCGCAAAAACAAGTGACAAAAGGGAGCCTCTTCCGCCCAAATTAGAGTCCGACGTTTTTGCCGACGACGGCCATGGTTTCGCGCTGGCGCTGGAGGACGACTTCGCGGGCTTTGGCGGCTTTGGCCTTGGCGGCGGCAGGGTCTTTGGCGAGGGCGAGGACCGTGGGGACGATGCGGGGGATTTCGTCTTCGTTGTCGAGGGTGAAAAGCCAGTCGTTGAGGCCGATGTCGCGCCACATGAAACCTTTGCTGGTCTGCTCCGCCCAGCGGCAGACGATGGCGGGAATGCCATTGCCGATGCACATGATGGGGCTGTGCATCTCCGCCCCAAAGAGACCCGCGCTGCGCCGATACGTACTGAGGGCTTCGCCGGTGAGCCAATAGGTCGGGCGCCACACCACTCGCGCCTGTACCTCCGGAGGCAGTTTGTCGTACAGATTCTCCTTGTTGCTCTCCATTTGGCTGGAGTCTTCGGGACAGAGGAGCACCTTCATCTCGGTCTGCCGCACGACCTCGATGATCGCCTGCCGCAGTGGCGCCAGATCGTGCTCCTTCATCGCTTCGTTGCGCGCATGTTTTACCTCGTCGAACTTGGTGTTAGGCTTCATCTTCCAGTAGGGGCTATAGCGCAGCCGTGAGATGCAGCAGAGAAACTTGCCCTCCTCCAGGCCGTGCTCCTTCAGAAAGGCCAGGGCCTTCTCATCGTCGTTCAAATCGGTGGCAAAGGCACCGTCCGGGCCAAACTCCATGATCGGACAGGTGCAGCCCTGGTCCTTGACGAACTGAAGGGAAACGGAGTCGCGAAAATACACGAACTTGGCGCAGTTGAGCACTTGGATCGTGCCGGCGATTGCCTGGCTGGATGCAGGCCTGGTTGATGCGGAGCCCTTGGCGGCAACGGTGATGCCGTAGACGCCGTAGGGTTTGCCGGTGGCCTTGCTCCATCTCGCCACATCTTTTTCAGCAACGAGTGAGGGCCCGGAGCCGTGCAGAAGGAATTCGCACTCATCGAAAGCTTTGGCGATGTCTTCCGGAGTTTTCAGGATAACCAACTTTGGGAAACGCTGCACGAGCATCTCCTCGACACCGTTGTCGATCTTGCTGGGCCAGAGGCGGACTTCGACCTGCGGCAGGTGCTTTTCCAAGAGGGCGAGGACACCGGGGGTGTGGGCGATGTCGCCGATATTCACAGTCTGCCAGGAAGAGCGCAGGATGATGCGGGGGGCACGTTTTTCCTGGGCGGCGATGGGCGCGAGGGTCGCGGCGAGGGTGGAGGTGAGGAAGTGACGGCGGTGCATGGGAGACGGATGGTGATGGGTGTTGGCGGGGCAAGTGCTCAGTGCTCAGTGCTCAGTGCTCAGTGCTCAGTGCTCATCAGTGCTCGGATGATGGGGACTTGTTTGCCGGGTTTGCGGGCGGTGGTGATGAAGGCTTCCTGGAGGTAGAGGGGCTCGAGGGGGAGGGCGGTGTGAGAATTGAGGTCGGTGGCGGAAAGGGTGAGGCCGGCGCGGGCAAGACGAGCGGCGCTGGGATGAACGAGTTGGATGGCGGGGAGATCAAAGGGGACCTTGGAGTCGAAGGTGAGCCAGGTGATGGCTGCCTGCGCTTCGACCCGGGCTTTGGCTTGGGCGGCATCGAGGATCTCAATCGGAGTGACCAGATGGCCATCGGTGATTCGGGCGATGTAGAAGCAGCCGCGGCGGGCGTCGCCGATCACCTGAAACGTTTGCCGATCGCTGTCAGGCGCGGCGATGGAGGGCCAGCCGATAAGGGGAATTTTGCGGGAGAGGGCGATGCCTTGGGCGGCGGCGATGGCGATGCGGACACCGGTGTAGGATCCGGGGCCGCTGCCGATGACGATGAGGTCGAGCTGCGGACCCGCCGCCGCAAGCGCGCGGCGCAAGGGGACGAAGACTTGGGCGTTATGTGATCGCTCGGATTGAAAGGCATCGGCAAACAGGAGCGAATCGCCGCGCACGACGGCAATCTCGCCACGGGCGGTGGAGAGATCGAGGGCGAGGGTGGTGCGCGAGGTCATGCGGGGGCGGATTTCTCCATCACACGCCTTTCGCCGCCGGGCAAGGCTTCAAAAGTGAACCAGCGAGTGCCCGGGGGCAGCAGACGCGGAAAAAGATCCGCCCACTCGACGAGGACGATGCCGGACTCGTCGAGGTAATCGTCCCAACCGAGCGAGAACACATCCTCCTCCCGCTCCATGCGATAGAAATCGAAGTGGAAGATGGGAACCCGGCCATCGAGGTATTCGTGAACGAGGGTGAAGGTGGGGCTGGTGACATCGGCCTGTGAACCGAGACCAGCGACGATGCCTTTGACGGTTTGGGTTTTGCCGGCGCCGAGGTGGCCGCAAAGGGCGACGACGCTGCCCGCGCTGAGGGATGCGGCGAGTTCGCGACCCCATTCGAAGGTGGCTTCGGGAGTTGGAAGCAGGCAGCTCATTGGAAATGATCCCAGCCGCCGGTGGCCGCGGGTCGCGGTCTTTTCATCTCGTCGGTTAGGCTGCCGATGCAAGTGAGTTCGAGTTTTGGAAAGGCCTGACGCCATTCGGAGAGGAGGCGTTTATGCACCTTGGCGGGGAGAGCGAAGAGGAGTTCGTAGTCTTCGCCATCGCCCCAAGCCTGCTCGATGGTGCGGCCGCGGGTGCGGGGCAGCGTTTCCATGGGGACCTCGAAGGCGAGGCCGCAGGCCAAGGCCAGGCGCGGGAGGTCTTTGGCGAGGCCATCGCTGAGATCCATCATGGCATGCACAGGGAAATGTTGAGCCAGCCATAGTGCTTCCGCAAGGCGCGGCTGAAAACGCAGGTGTTTGCCGCGGAGGGAACCACCGAGACGACCCGTGACCCAGAGTTGATCCCCTGCCCTGCCCCGGTCGCGGCCGATCCAAGACGTCGCGGGCGCGGTTCCGATGAGACTGACGGTGATGACAAGCTGATCGCCACGCGAAGTTTCGCCGCCGACGATGTTGACCCCGAAGGACTCCGCCAGTTGGCGCAGGCCGGTGTAGATGCCGAGCACGCGCTTCACAGGCGTGTGGGGCGGCGCGATGAGGGTGATCAGCGCGTGGCGGGGGGTGGCGGCCATGGCGGCAAAGTCACTGATGACGCGGGCCATGGCCTTGCGGCCGATGAGACGAGGCGGTGTCTCCGGAGTGAAGTGCACGCCTTCGACGACCGTGTCGGTTTTCAGCAGAAGATGCTGGCCGCGGCCAGGAGCACGGACCACCGCGCAATCGTCACCGGGACCGGCAATGACGCTGGAGTCGAGTTTCAATCCAGTGACGAGCCTGCGAATGAGGCCATCCTCACCAATGTCCGCCAGGGTTTGCATCATGAAAAACCTTTGAAGAGAACCAGGAGCGCGAGGCTGGTGGCATTGAAGATCGCGTGCATGATCATCGGCACGAGGAGACTGCCGGTAAGCTCATAGGCCAGGCAGAAGGTGAGCGCGAGCAGGGCCAAGGGGAAGAGGCTGCCGACATGAAAGTGCACGGTGGCAAAGAGCAGGGCGGAACAGATGGCGGCAAAGTAGCCGTCGGTGTAGCGCTTGATGACGCCGTAGACGAAGCCACGAAAGATGATCTCCTCAACCAGGGGCGCAATGATCACGGCCGCAAAGACGGTGAGAATCTTGGCGGAAAGATTGTCCGAATTGCGAAAGGCTTCGACCAGGTCTTGCGACATGTCGTTAGGCCAGAAGGTTTTCATCCATTCCCCGATAACGGCGCCGGAGATGTTGACGAAGAACCATGCGGGAACGATGCACAGGGCAGCCAGGCCCAGGACCTTAAAAAACTTGTACCGCCGCAGACCAAAGAGTTCGACCGGGTGGAGGCCGCGGAAAACGACAAGATAGACGAGCAGGGCGGCGCAGAAAGCCAGGAAAACCGCGGCATTGAGCAAGAGCACCTCAGGGGAGAGTTGCGGTGGGGCCGCCGCGGCGGCAGCCGCTGTTCCTGCCTGTAATCCGCCTAACAACAAGCTGGCGATCGCAGCCACCACCATAACATCGATGGGGTTGAAGGCGCGGACATCGACATGACCGCTCCAGTTCCACGCGAGTGCGGGCTTGGCAAAGCGCAGCCAGCGATAGGCGAAGAGGCCAAGCAGGAGGGCCATTCCGACGAGGATGGCGACATCGCGCAGGACTCCAACGGTGGCGGCATCCATGGGGTTTCGATCAAAGCCGCCTCAACGAGCGAACGAGGAGGGCAGATAATAAAGCATGCCGGGCTGCAGGCGCGGCAGCATGCCGCTGGTGAGGTTGAGTTCGATCTTGGCCTGCGGCTGCGCGGCCTTGGCGGAGGCGAGGCCGAGGGCACTGAAGAGGCTGGGAGTGGAGCGATACTTGACGATGGTGGCGCCGGGAGCCTTGCCGAGAGTGCGGGCGAGAGCATAGGCATCTTCGATGTAGCCGACCTGGTCCACCAACTTGGCGGCCAGCGCTTGCCGGCCAGTGACGATGCGGCCATCCGCCACGGTAATCCGGAGCTGATCCTTCGGCACTTTGCGCGCCTCCGCGACAATGCCGAGGAAACGTTCATACATGTCGTCGACCAAATGTTGCACGTAGATCACCTCATCGGTCCGCATGGGGCGGGCGCCGCTGAGAGTATCCTTGTAGGGGCCGCTGGTGAAAGCCTTGGATTCCATGCCCACCTTGGCGAAGAGCTCATGGTAGCTGAAAGATTCCATGATGACGCCGATGCTTGCGGTGAGGGTGGTTTCACTGGCGACGACCTTGGTGGCGCCGCAGGCGACATAGTAACCGCCGGAGGCGGCCACGGAGTCCATGTAGACGATGACGGGTTTCTTTTTCGCCGCCTCCTTCACGGCCGCATAAATCGTGTCGGAGGCGGTGACTTCGCCGCCCGGGGAATTGACGCGCAGGACGATGGCTTTGACGTTCGCATCCTCCACCGCCTGCCGGAGGGATTCCTTGATCGTGTCGACCATCGGGAAGGCATTGCCGAGGAGGCCGCCGATGCTCATGGAACTGATGATGCCCTCGAGGTCGATGTGGACGATCTTGTCCTGACTCTCCGTCTTGCCAGGCAACTCGACCTGTTCGCGAAGGCGTTCCTTGGGTTCGACCAGTCCGACCATCGACTGGCCGATGAGAGCAAAGGATTGGAGGACGTTGACGCCGATGCTGATGATCAGGGCAGCGACAAGCGCGGCAGTCAGGCAGCCGACGGTGGTTTTACTCATGCTGCAAAACTAGGCGCGGGACGAGCGGAGCGCAAAGGCGAACGCACGCCCAGCCGTCTATCCTTGGGCGAGGCGCTGCTCGAGGGCCTTGACGCGAGCGCTGAGTTGCGGCAGGCGGCTGACGCCGGCGATGCGGCGGCGTTCGTCCATGGCGGGCACGGCGGGAAAACCCATG
>JAXMIV010000793.1:0-4821 GCA_034377045.1 Prosthecobacter sp.
CGCCGTCGCGGAAGTCAGTGAAAATGAAACGTGGGTGACCGTGGCCGAATGGATGCAGAAGGCCCAACCAAACATGATTATTCAGCCGGACAATCCCTTTGGCGCCGATAACAGCGTCTACGCGGCACGTATTCTTTGGCAAAAACCCATCCGTCATTAATCGATCATGCCACTGCATCTCACTCCAGGTTCGACGCGGCGCCACTTTCTCGGCCATCTGGGCGCGGCCGTCACCCTTTCCTGCCGGGGCGAGATCTTTGCCGCGGCGGATGCGGGCGAAGAGCTCATCGCCATCCTGAACGATACTCACATTGGCGCGCAGCAGAAAGCCGACTCAAACATCCCTCGGCATCTGCGGGAGACGGTGGACTGGCTGCTCAAACTGGGAAAGCGGCCGGCCGCTGTCGTGATCAATGGTGACTTGGCGTTGCGCGACGGACAGGCGGGGGATTACACGAACTTCGTCAAGCTCATCGCTCCGCTTCGGGATGCTGGCATCCCGATCCATTTGACGATGGGCAATCACGATAATCGCGAGGTCTTTTACCGCGTGCTTGCCGCTGAAAAACCCCAACAACCCGCGGTAGCAGCGCGCCACGTCAGTGTCGTGAAGTTGGCGAAGGCCAATCTCTTCCTGCTCGATTCGCTGAAGCAAACCATGATTGCTCCGGGAGACTTGGGCGCGGAACAACTGTCTTGGCTGGGCAAGATGCTCGACGCGCATGCGGACAAGCCGGCGCTGATCGTTGCGCATCACAATCCTCGGTTAGGCGGTGACCCGGTGCATTTCCCCGGCGGGCTGGAGGATTCCGAGGCGCTCTGGCAGGTGCTGGCCGCACGTCCCCAGGTCAAAGCCTATGTGCATGGCCACATTCATCACCTGAACTACTTTGGACACCAGGGCATTCACATTCTGAATACTCCCGCGACGTCGTATGTCGCGGATCCAAAAACCTCGACCACCGGTTGGACGATGGCCAAGCTGTCAGACACCGGTGGTATTTTCATGACCCACACGCATTTGCCGGATCACGCCTGGAACGGCGCTGTTAAGCAACTGACTTGGCGGAGCTGAAGATCACAGCAGAGAAGCTTGCGCTGCGGCGTTGAGAAGCGCCGCTTCGTAACCTTCATCCATAATTCGGGTGGCTGCCTTTGATGCCGCGACCGCGATCTCATCGCAGCGGTTGTTTTCCGCGCAGGAAGCATGCCCGCGCACCCAGCGGAGTTCCACCGTGTGCTTCTCCAGCGCAATCAAGGCCCGCGCCCAAAGGTCCGAATTCATGGCGGGATTCTTGTCGGCTTTCTTCCAGCCCCGTGCCTTCCAGCTTTTGGCCCAGCCTTTTTCAATGGCATCCACGACATAACGCGAGTCGGAGAAAAGCGTGACGTGGCAAGGACGGCTTAGCAGTTCCAACCCCGCAATCAGCGCCATCAGCTCCATGCGATTGTTCGTGGTCTTGCGATAGCCCTGCGAGAGTTCCCTGCGGTGGGCGCCACTTTGCAGCAAGACGCCATAACCGCCGGGACCCGGATTGCCGCTGCACGCGCCGTCAGTGTAGATGATGACTTGGGACATAGGGTACACAAAGAGCAGGCCGAGTCAGGGCTCGCCCGCTAATTCGAGGATTTGGGAACGAGCCCTTTCTGACAGCCAGAACCGGCTGCGCCGCTGCAGATCATCAAGGGCTGGACGCCGTAGTGGCAGATGACCTGCTTGTTTCGCTCGCAGCAGAATACCAAGAATGCCAACCACTTCGAGCCCCAGCTTTTCTGCTACCTTTCTGCCTTTTGCTTCGTCCAACAAGACTGCGTCAGCGAGTTGTTCAATCGCAAGTTCAATGGCTGCGCTTTCACCACGATCCAGTTCCACCCATGGAGCGCGGACTTGAAGAACCTGCAAAGGTGTTCGCACAAGAATCCAGTCAGGGAATGTTAGACTGCCGAACAAAGGATAGGTGTTGACGACACGTTCAAATTCTTCCGCTACTTCCCGTGGAGCGAAGACTTCTTCGAAGAGTGCATGCAGCAAGTGCTGGAGACCTACCTGGCACAGATTCAGGATCACCGAAGTGTCAGCAACGACAATCACGCAGGAAACAGGCGCTTCAAGGCTTGCACATCACTTTCCAAATCAGCTTCAGTGGCCGAAGGCTGCCCCCGGTCATGGAGAACTTGCTGGAATGAAAACGGATCTATCCCCGCCAGCTCTGATGCTGCAACCTTGCCCAGGCGCCCGCGTTGGTAGAGAGCACAAGCCAACTCGAGAAGCAACTCGTCTGCCGTGAAAGCGCGCAGAGAAGGTGTGTCTGGAAGGGTCACTGTCATTGATGGAAACTAGCGCAGATCTGGCTCGATGCCAAGCAGGTTTGCAAGCAGCTCCGCGAGCCCACGCGTGTCGGACAGCGTGTAGGTGGCTTCGATCTGGTGGGAATTCTCGCTTTCGATGCGGATGGTTTTTGAGATGCCGGCATTGTTTGCCATCTGAATGTCCCGATCCGCGTCACCCACCAGCCAACTGGTGAGCAGGTCGATCTCGAGCTCTGTCGCAGCCGTATGAATCATCTCCGGGCTGGGCTTGCGGCAGGTGCACGCGGGATCGCTATCCAGGCAGGTGCAGGCATAGATGCGGTCAAAAGCGCAGCCTCCTCGCGCCAGGTAGTCTTGCATCCGCGTGTGGATCTCCTCCAAATCGACCTGGGACATCAGCCCCTTGCCCACGCCCTGTTGGCTAGTGACGAGCACTGTCAGGTAACCGCGCATCTTGCAGACCTGCAATGCTTCCACGATGCCGGGCGAGAAGTGAAAGCTTTGCCAATCAATCACATAGCCCGCGCCGGGAGAGGTATTCACCACGCCGTCTCGGTCGAAGAAAACTGCGGGTGTCATGATTGCTTGGAAAACTTGGTGTTAGGCCACTTGGGGCGCGCATGGATGCAGACATTATCGCCTATGGGCAGGATTTTCACGTGTTCAAGCGCCACCGAGGTTTCCCAGGCATCGGCCAAGGCTGGCACGCCCATGCCGCAAAGCAGCGGTGCAATGTACCAGAAGACCTCGTCCACGGCATGATGGCGAAAAGCTTGCGCCAGCACATTGCCGCCGCCTTCGATCAAGACGGAGACAATGCCGCGGCTGCCCAGGTCACGCAGGACATCGGGAAAGGTTTGATCCCGAATCACCAGGGTGCGGTCTTTGAAGGCATCCGTGAACACATGGGCGTCCGCGGGGAGGTTGCCGCTGCGGGTCAGGATGACACGCCAGGGTTGCTCTTTGCCGGGGGCCGCCTCATCGCGCAGGGTCAGTCTGGGGTTATCCTGGCGCACCGTTTCGGCGCCGACGAGGATGGCGTCCACGCGGGATCGCAGGCCTCTGCCATGGGCGCGCGCCGCCTCGCTGGTGATCCACGGGCCTTCACCCGGAGGGCGGGTGATGCGGCCATCCAGGCTCTGTCCGGCTTTGGCAATCACATAAGGCAGTCCGGTGGTAATCCATTTGCCGAAGGGGCGGATAAGTTCCTGACATTCGAGCTCCAAGACACCCGTCGTCACTGCGATTCCGGCGCTGGCCAGAACGTCTTCAGCGCGGCCTTCGTGCTGCGGATTCGGATCCTGCGCCCCCCAGACCACTCGCCGGATGCCACTGGTTTTGATCGCCTCCGTACAGGGCGGGGTCCGGCCATGGGTGCAGCATGGCTCCAGCGTGACGTAGATGGTTGAGCCCGGCACAAGGTCTGAATGACGCGCTTGAGCATCCTTGATGGCCTCAATCTCGGCATGCGGCAGCCCCGCTTTGCAATGGTATCCGCGGCCAATCACCTCGCCATGGGCCACGATTACCGCGCCCACGGGTGGATTCGGGCTGGTCAGCCCCACACCGAGCCGGGCCTGATCCAGCGCGTGCTGCATCCAGTGCGGGTCGTCTTCACTTGGGGAAACAGACATAAAAAGAGGGGCGCATTATCGCGACGGAAACCCGCGGGCCAAACAAGTTTCAACTCGATTCAGCCAACTCCCCCAGTGAAGATGTCCGCACATGAAACCTGGGGAGAAAGCAGCGCTCTATCGAGAGTTGGCAAAAATGACTGCGGCGGATTTCCACCTCGACCGTTCCCTGGCCTTGCTCCTCGCCCAGAAGTCACGGCTCCCGAGGCGCATCTTTCTTGAGGGCCTGCAAAGAGGCTTGGCGGAGGGCAGGAGCGTGGCTGAGGCCGTCGCCCTGGAAAACGCCGGCATCGTGACCGACTTGGAGACCTCCATGATCGAGGCGGGGGAGCGCAGCGGCAAGCTCTCAGCGGCCTTTGCCCACCTAGCGCATTACTTCGCCGCCACGGAGACAGCCCGGCAGGAGGCCTGGCGGGCGATGCTCTACCCCTTGGTCCTGCTGCATCTCGCCGTCGTCCTCCCCGAGATTCCGGCGGCCATCGCTTCTCCCGGCGCAGGGAATCCAGGGCTTAAGATCGCGGGCACCCTCGGGCTCCTATGGGCGCTCATTTTCGTTGGCATGCGGTTTTGGCGCTGGCTCTCCATACGCGCGGAAACTTCGGGCTCCCTTGATGATTGGCTCAGGCGTCTGCCGATGATCGGCGGAGTCCGTCGCCATTGGGCATTGGCCAGATTTTCCCAGGTTTTTCATGCCGGGCTCCTGGCTGGCCTGCGGATGTCCGAAATTGTCCGCATGGCGGGGCGCGCTTCCCAGAGCGGGCGCCTACGGATGGCGGCAGAGACCGCGGCTGCCACGATTGAGTCGGGCGAATTCGTGGCGCCGTCTTTGAAGAATGCAGGGGCATTTCCCTTGGAAGTGGTGAACTCGCTCGCCACG
>JAXMIV010000794.1:0-5353 GCA_034377045.1 Prosthecobacter sp.
GCGAGCTGATCGGCAAGGAGGATTTCCAACTCTTCCCGCAGCGCCTGGCGGAAAATTTCCGCCGGGATGACGAGGAAGTACTGCGCTCCGGCGAAGCGCGGTTGAACATCGTCGAGCTCTTCTTCAATCCGCAGGGCATTCCCGACTGGTTCATCACCAACAAGATGCCGGTGCGTGATCGCAAGGGCAAGGTGGTGGGCCTCATGGGCACGACGCAGAGTTACGGGCAGGCGCTGCAGACGGTGCATCCTTATTTGCAGATCGACCGGGCGCTTTCGTACATTCGCGATCACTTCCGCGAACGGATCAGCGTCGAGCACCTGGCGGAGATGGTGCATCTGTCACCCCGGCAACTGCACCGAAAGTTTGTCGAGACCTTTGGCAGCAGCCCGCAGGCCTTCATCATGAAGCTGCGCATCCAGGCCGCGTGCGAAGCGCTCCAGCATGAAGACGCGCAGATCAGCGAAGTCTGTGCCGAGTTCGGCTTCTGCGATCAAAGCAGCTTCACCCAGCACTTTCACCGCCACATCGGCATGACCCCGTTGAAATATCAGAGGCAATTCCGCCTGGTGCGCAAAAGCGAAGCCTAAACCAAACAAAACACGGATGCCCTTGCGAGGCATCCGTGTTGAGTAATCTGAATTCCGGTCCGCTTATTCGGCGGCTGCGGCTTTCTTGGTCGCGCGCTTCTTTTTAGGAGCGGCGGCTTCGGCGGCAGGGGCTTCTTCAGCGGCGGGGGTGGCCTCGGCCTCTGCGGCCTTGGTGCTGACGGGGACGTAGGCGTCCACCCACTCGATGAAGGCCATCGGCGCGGAGTCGCTGCGGCGCTGGCCGAGTTTGGTGATCCGGGTATAACCACCTTTGCGATCTTGCGACGCGGTGGCGATCTCTTCGAACAGTTTCTTGACGATATCCTTCTGGCGCAGGGCAGCCACCGCGAGGCGGCGAGCGTGCAGATCACCGCGCTTGCCGAGGGTGACCATTTTCTCTGCCAGGGGACGCACGGCCTTGGCTTTGGCCAGGGTGGTGCGGATGCGGCGATGCTCGACGAGGGAGCAAACCAGGTTAGCCAGCAGCGCTTTCCGGTGGGAGGCGTCACGCTTGAGCTTGGGGACTTTTCTTCCGTGTTTCATGTCTTCTTAAAATGCGAGGTCTTCAGGTCTGTCGGTCAATTCTATTCGTCGTCATCGACGTCCGGCAAGTGGCTGTCCACCAGCTTCGAGAAGTCAACGGCATCGCCTTCATCTTCATCATCCACCAGGGAGCCGGTGCGGCCGAGCAGGGACACGCCGCCGGGGTTGGCTTCAAGCAGCGAGGAGTCGAACTTCATGCCGAGAGACAGGCCCAGTTCGGCCAGCTTTTCCTTGATCTCGGTGAGGGACTTCTTGCCGAAGTTGCGATAGCGCAGCATTTCGGCTTCCGTCTTCATCGCCAACTGGCCGACGGAGGTAATGTTGGCGTTGTTCAGGCAGTTCGCGGCGCGGACGGAGAGTTCGATCTCGTTGACGCTCATGTTCAGGAGCTTACGCAGCTCGCTGTTTTCTTCGGTCTGGGCTTCCGGGGCCGCTTCGAATTCGATGGCCTTGTCGTCATAGTTGACGAAGACGTCGAGGTGATGGCGCAGGATGGCGGCGGACTGGAGCAGGGCGTCGCTCGGGGAGATGCGGCCGTCGGTCCAAACGTCAATGACCAGCTTGTCATAGTCGGTGTTCTGGCCGACGCGGGTGTTTTCGACGCCATACTTGACGCGGGTCACCGGGCTGTAGATCGCATCGATCGGAATGACGCCGATCGGGGTGTCCGGACGCTTGTTTTCTTCCCAGGTGGAGAAGCCGCGGCCGACGCGCACTTCGAACTCGCACTCAAACTTGGCTTTGCGGTCCAGGGTGCAGATGACGAGGTCCTTGTTGATGACTTCGTAGTGATTGTCTTCCTTGATGTCGCCGGCGGTGACGGCGCCTTCTTTGTCGACATTGATGGACAGCAGGCGGGGTTCCTTGCCTTCGCTGTGGTGCTTGAAGCGAACCTTCTTCAGGTTCAGGACGATCTGCACCACGTCTTCAAGGACGCCGGGCAGGGTGGAGAATTCGTGCTCAGCGCCGCGGATTTTCACGGAGGTGATGGCCGCGCCTTCCAGGGAGGAGAGCAATACGCGGCGGAGGGAGTTCCCAATCGTATGGCCGTATCCCTTATCGAAAGGTTCGGCGGCGAATTGGGCGTAGGTATCGGTGACGGTGGCCTCGTTGCGGACGAGGCGACTCGGCATTTCGAATCGGGCTAGACGTACTGACATGTGGTATATGATGTGGCCGGGTTACCTCCAGGCGAGCGATCCGCACCTTCCAAAGAAGGGCAGACCTGGAGACCAACGGCGATTGAGAGAGCTCGCGGGGGCGTGGATTATGGGGGCCAGTGAAGGGAATGCAAGGGGGTTTTTTCAGACATATGCACTTGACAAATGGCTGGTGATGGGGTAGAATGCATTAATTCCTTCAATAATGCCGCCCATGAAATCTGATGATGCCAGCTACGTACCGGAGTTCGAATACGACGAAATGGAGTTCCAGCGTGATTTTGTGGACGTGGAGACTTTGCCCAAAATGCCTTCCCATCGGGAGCTTTTATCCATGTTCCTGAATCGCTACCCGATGATGCGGGAGGCTCAGTACAAGCTGGCCCGCGTTTTGGCGGCGATTGGCTATCTTCAATATCACGAGAGTTCATTTGCGAAATATCGGCAGGTTTTTGGGAAGCAGTTAGACACGCATGAAGCTCTTTATGAGGCGTTATGGGGTTTCTTCAGTGGCATCTCCGAAGATGATTTGAGGAACAACAAATTCCCAGCCGTTGCTTTGCTGCTGAACCGCATTCGGGAGACTGAGGCTGTCAATCCTCACAAAAGCCATTTGCCGCCCGACAAGGGGAAGCCCGGTTTGAGCTAAAACAGCCTTCATATCCTCCCATCATCATACGT
This sequence comes from Prosthecobacter sp., assembly GCA_034377045.1. Classification (GTDB taxonomy): domain Bacteria; phylum Verrucomicrobiota; class Verrucomicrobiia; order Verrucomicrobiales; family Verrucomicrobiaceae; genus Prosthecobacter. The sequence continues at coordinate 2,975 of JAXMIV010000794.1, forward strand.
CCATATGAAAAAGTCAACCACTTCCAAAGCTGAGTTTCCAACGCCCGACGATTTAACCTTGCCGGAGATTATGGCGCGGTTTGCGACTGAGCGGCAGGCGCGGGAGTATCTGGAGTCGATTCGCTGGCCTGTCGGGCCGGTTTGCGCTCACTGTGGCAACCGGGGCGAGCTTGGCCGCATCTGGAAGATTGGAGCGAATCCAGAGAAGAAAATCCGCGAGGGGCTGTACCAGTGCGCGGCATGCGAAAAGCATTTCACCGTCACTATCGGGACGATCTTTGAAGATTCGCATATCCCGCTCAACAAGTGGCTTGTGGCTTGGTACCTGTTTGCCACGGCCAAGAAAGGCGTTTCGGCACTCCAGATGCAGAGAACGCTAGGCCTTGGCAGCTACCGCACAGCATGGTTCATGATGCACCGCATCAGGCACGCTGTAGCCACTCCAGACTTTCAACGGCCCCTGTCGGGAACGGTGGAAGTGGATGAAACCTTTGTGGGTGGCAAGTCACGCGGAAGGGGCCAAAGATTTGCCAACAAAACGGCGGTTGTCTCGCTGGTGGAGCGCGGGCCAGAGGGGCGGAAACGCTCGGTGGTGGTGGCGAACGTCACGGCCAAGAACTTGCGGCAGGCAATCAGGGAGAACGTGGAACCGGGCTCTACCGTGCATACCGATGACTTTGCGGGCTATAAACGCGTTCCGGCGGATGGCTACAAGCACGGGGCTGTCAATCACACGGCTGGGCAGTATGTGCGGGATTTCAGGGACGGTACCAAGATTACGACGAACACCGTGGAAAGCAGTTTCGCGATCATCAAGCGAGCCATCTATGGGAGCTTCCATCATGTCTCAAAGAAGCACCTGCCGCGTTATCTGGCGGAGTTCGATCACAAGTGGGATACACGCCACGAAAAGGACGGCGCACGCTGCGTACAGGGGCTCAGGATGGCAGAGGGCAAGCGGTTGACCATGCACCCCCTGATTGGCGACAAAGAAGCTCCAGAGCCAAGCTAGGGCTTCTTCTTCGGCGCTGGCTTCCCTGTGCCTTTGCGGGAGCCCTGTACGGGCTCAGGCTTAACGCGGATCACGCGGCGCATCATGTCATCAAACTTGGAGGGCTGTGGAGTCTTAGCCATGTCCAGAGTGTGCCACGGCAAAAAGAGCTTGGCAATACCAGCGTTTCAGAGTGGCGTACGGGGATGACCACCGACGAATTAATAGCGCAATGCGGGCGCATTGAATTTCTGACAGAAAAAGAGGTTATCGAATGCCTTAGACACAAAAACGATTCCCCATGGTTCCCAAAGCCAGACGCAAAACTCAAAGCGCGGCTAATAGAGGTAAGGGCAGAGGCAACAATCGAGCGCAGGCACCAACAAAACATCAAGGCCACATACAGAGGTATTTACGCGGCTTTGGCTGCCGCAGCGGCTTCGGTTATCGTCTCTATTTTTGCGGCATCGTATGCACGCCGGGAGGCCCACGCCGCAGAAGCTCAAGTGCGGATTGCAATTCGTGCAATGAACGCGCAAGTCGAAGTCTGGAATGCCGCGAAACCTCTACCTGAAACGCCAGCGCCGAAAGCGACGTCAGAAAAATCCCCACATGAATCCAACGGCAAGCCCGAAACGACGGTTGAGCCTTCCAAACCCATAGAGCAATTCCCCCAAAAAACAGAAGGACCGCCAGCGCCAGAATCCAAGGCAAACCTTCGTTAAGTGCGAGTTCTGGCGCTCTCACGCGAGCGCCCCCTCGTTTGAGCTTGCCAGCGTGTGCCCAAATTGATTCCAATCAATGGATGAGCGCCATGATTTGCCCCCATTGTCAGAAACAGGTTCGCCATGTGGAATTTGAGGACATACCGATTCACATGCTGCAAAACCGGTTTGTGGGAACTGCGTACGTATGTCCAGCCTGCCGAGCCATTCTGGGGGTTCAGATGAACCCTCTAACGCTGAATGCGGACCTGGAGAATGCGATTGCGCGGCGTCTTGGGAAGTAGCCAAACCTTCGTTAAGTGCATAGTTCGGGGTTTTTTCGGGAATCAGGCCGAATGGACGGCCCAGCAGGACCAAACCGGCAGGCGCCCGCCATGCGAAGTTGAGAGCAAGAAGACTCTAGAAGACCCCAAAACGGCCTATCCTACCCCCTAATTCCAGCAAACATGAACCCCCGCCAGGCTCCAAAGATCAACTCAATCCCCGCGCGGACCATGGGGAGAAACCATTCAATCCTTTGATCCCAATCTCGATCTCATCGCTTACGCATCCTCCAAGGCGGCGATTGTAAGTTTCACCCGCTCCCCGGCCAACTTCGCCAACAAAAAAGGGTGTGCGAGTCAATGCCTTTGCACCGGGACCCGTCTGGACTCCCTTGATCCC
>JAXMIV010000795.1:0-5757 GCA_034377045.1 Prosthecobacter sp.
ATCAATCTGCCAGCGACCTGAAGTTCGCCCGCAATAGCGCTACCGATGGCTCCGGCACTTGGTCGGTTACCACAGTCGAAAGCACCGGCCAAGTCGGCCATTTCAACTCTCTGGAGATGGTAGACGGCAATCCCGCCATCAGTTACTACGACCTTACCAACCAAAGAATCAGATTCGCCCGCAATAGCGCCGCCGATGGATCGGGAACTTGGACCCTCAGTTCGGTCGATTCCTTCGTCGGCTCCAGTTCCCGAACCTCATTGAAGATGGTCGATGGCAAGCCCGCCATCGCCTATTACGACGCCCTCGTCACTGATCTCGAGTTTGCCCGTAACAGCGCCGCTGACGGGTCAGGTACTTGGACGCTAATCAAAGTGGCAGCGAATGGTATCAAAGGGCCAAATTGTTCCCTCTTTGTCGTCGATGGCCGCCCGGCCATCAGCCACTCCTCCGGTCAACTGTATTGGTCCCAAGCCAGCACCGCCGATGGTTCCGTCACTTGGACCACGACGACGGTTGATGCAGCTCCCAGCACCTCTCTGACTCATACCTCTGCGGCTGTCATCGGCGGGCGTCCTGTGATTGCTTATCACGATGCCACCAACGGCGATCTCAAGCTCGCCAGCAACAGCGCCACCAATGGTTCTGGTACGTGGAACGTGAGCATCTTGGACGGCGGCGGCACTGTTGGCTCCCATCCCTCTCTCGCTGCTGTGGCCGACAATCCCGCCATCAGTTATTTCGATGCCACCAATGGCGATCTCAAGTGGGCTTTGGTGAGCCTCGCGGAAATCGGCCTTGAACAGCCGGCCGGCACCAGCCTCGCTGATCAGGGCGTTCGCGATTTTGGTGTCACTCCAATCAATCAGCCGGTCACTCTCTCCTTCACCATCCTGAACTCCGGCATCGGCGACCTTAATGGGCTTGCCATTACCAAAGACGGTCCTGACGCAGCGGACTTCCTGATAACAGTCGACCCTGTCGCACCGGTGGCCGGCCCGGACGGCAACACCACTTTCATCGTGGAGTTCTCACCCACCTCACGCGGGGCAAAAACTGCCGCCATCCATATCGCCAGCAATGACAGTGATGAATCCCCTTTTGACGTCACCCTAACCGGCACCGCACTCTCGACCAACGCCGATCTCTTCGACCTTTCCACCAATTCGGGTGAGATCACGCCTGCGTTTGACCCCGCCGCCACCACGTACACTACCAGCGTCGAATTCAGCGTCGCCAGCCTGGCCGTCACGCCCCAGGCTGCCGAGGCGCATGCCATGATTTCCATCAATGACACTTCCGTTACCTCCGGAAATGCCAGCCAGCCCATCTTACTGATCGTCGGAGTCAACAATATATCCGTCACAGTTATCGCCGAAGACGGAGTCAGCACCAAAACATATGCCCTCACTGTCAACCGCGCTGGCGTCCCGGACATCGGAGTCACCGGCAACGACGTTGCGATCGCCAGCGGCGACACAAACCCCACCTCATCAGATCACACCGACTTCGGCGGCGTCAGCGTCGCCGCAAGCACCCTCACGCGAACCTTTGTCATCCACAATACTGGTTCGGCTCCCCTGAATCTCACAGGCATTCCAAAGGTGCAACTGTCTGGCCCCACCAGTTCGGACTTCGCCATCACCAGCCAGCCTGCTTCACCCATTGCGGTGGGAGAATCAGCCTCCTTCAGCATCACCTATGATCCTTCGGCCATCAACACGCGCTCTGCCGTTGTTGCCATCGGCAGCGATGATCCGGAAGAACCCTCCTATACCTTTGCCGTCAGTGGCATCGGCACGGCTGCTGGAGAGGTCAGTTTCACCAGTGCCATCTATCAGGCGAATCAGGGCGACGTCGCCGCTCAAATTACCCTTCAACGCAATTCCGGTTCCCTGCCCTTCGATGTCTCGATCGAGACCCAGAATGGCGTCGCGTCAACCGTCCCCCCATTTGTCCCAGCTTTGGCGGGCACCGACTATCTCGCCCTCGCCACCACGATTTCTTTTGCCGAAGGTGAAATGACGAAGACCGCAACGATCGCGTTGTCGGCTTCGAAACCAACCGCACCTAACAAAGGATTAACTATCTCAATGAGCGACCCCACGGAGGGAGCTACGCTTGGCTCCATCACACAGGCCACATTGCAAATTCTCGCCAACGACCCAACGAAGCCCACCCTCAGGGTCACCGCTCCTTCGAGCACTAACGTTAGCACAACAGCTCCTTACCACGTTACTGGAATCGCCGGGGATGCCAGAGGCATTTCCCGTGTCGAGATCGTCCTCAATGGTGGCTCGATAATGCTCGGCACCCTCGGCGCCGCTAACCAGCCCACATCCATTCCCTTCTCGCAGCCAATCCTTCCTGTCGAAGGCCCCAACTTTCTCACCGTCACCGCTTATGATCTCAAGGGGAATAGCACAAGCGTCACCCGCAATTTCACCTTCATGCAACGTTACCTCCTGACGCTCAGCCGCAATGATCCGGCCGCAGGCACTGTCACGCTTGCCGCCACGCCCACCGCATCGGCCTCAGCCCTGACTCCCACCGCCGTCGCCAGCAATCCCAGGACCTCACAGAGTCTTCCCGGCGCCACAGTCAAACTCACCGCCACTCCGAAGACCGGATTCGTATTCAGTCATTGGCTAGGCCTGCCCGGCGGCGCCACCACCTTGGGCAACGTCGCCACCTTCGCCATGCCGGCTCTGGATGCCGCGATCACCGCCAACTTCGTGGCCGCTCCGTTCAATCCACCCGCCGGCCGCACCAACACCTTCTACGGTCTCCTGCATCCGACCGCACCACCTTCCACCAATGCCAACGAAGGTTTTCTCACCGGCACCCTGACCGCCACCGGCGCTTTCACCGGAAAGTTGTTCATCGACGGCGTCGCCCAACCCATCACCACGGCCTTCTACGGTGATGGCTCCGCGCTCTTCACCGTTGGCGCCGCCAAACAAACCTCGCTCACCTTCGGCGGCCGCACTCTGACCCTGGTCTTTGACTTCGGCCCTGGAGTCATCAATGCCGGCCTCGTCAATGGTCCCGTCACCAGCACGGGAAGCGCCGGCCGGCCCCTTTATAGCACGGCCAACAAAGTGCCGGCCGCCCTGCTCAGTTCGGCCACGGCCACCAAGGGCTTCTACACTGTCAGCCTCCCCGCCACGGCCCAAACACCTCCGGTCGATATCACCACCTATCCGCAGGGTCACGGCTTCGCCACCCTCAGCCTAACCAACATTGGCGGCATAACCTTCACCGGCATTTTGGCCGACGGCACCGCCATCACCGGCGGTTCCGCGCTCCTTGTCAGCGATACGGCCCCGTTTCTGATTCAGTTACCCAACCCAGGCGCCAGCGCGGTCAAAGGCGGCTCCTTCTCCGGTGTCCTCGCCTTCGATATCACGCCCGCCGACAGCGACGTCCTGGGCGCCAACCTGCTGTGGTTCCGCACCGCCGCTGTCGGCACAACGGCAGCAACGAATCTTTACACCCCCGGCTGGCCTAACGGCATCCATGTCGATGCCGTCGGCGCCCGCTACGCCACCGCCACCAAGGTCCAGGCCACCCTCGGCCTGCCCGCCCTCGATGCAGCCAACGGCAACGCCCAGTTGATGTTCACCGACGGCAAACTCACCGCCGACATCACCAAAACGAACTTCAACATCAACGGCAACACCGTCGCCAAAATCCCCACCACCGACGCGAGCTTCACCCTGAGCCTGGCCGCCGCCACCGGCAGCTTCAGCGGCAACTTCACGCCCAACTGGGCCAATCCCATCACCACCAAGCCCTCCTTCAAAGGCATCATGATGCAAAAGGGCGCCAACAAAGGTGGCTTCGGCTTCTTCCTCAGCAACGCCAAAAACGACCTCGATCCCGAATCCGGCAGCGTCACCCTCAGCGCCCCCTAAAATAGCGTACCGCAGTGCGGCCCGAACTGCCCATCCCCGATCCTCCAGATGCGGCGCAACTGGGCTACTTTCCAAGCACCGCAGTTCGGCCCGAACTGCCTCAAGTATTCCCCCAATTTCCGCCCCGTGCCGTTTCGAAAGCCGAACCGCCATTTCAGCCCGGTTCCCCCTTGATTTTTCGCCATCCCGCGCTATACTTTCTGTTCATACAAAGACCCTGCCGACAGGCAGATAAGTCACCGTCGCCAAAGCGAAAAATCGGCCCGCACCGCCCATGCCATTTTCATGGAGAACGGTCGCCCCGAATCATCCCCGAACCCGTCCCCATTTGGACCAAGTGCATTCTATTTCCCTTCCTGCATTCCTGCTTTCCTCATGAAAATCTTCCGGTCCATGGGGACAATGGGGATCGATGGGGGATTCCAAATCCCCATCCCAAACACCTAACCATCAACGCTTTAACCAAGAAATCCCCAAATGGGGACAAAAATCAAAACATCCCCATTGGACTTACGTCGTTTATGCGGACGGCAAAAGTTGGGTAAACTACCCAAAAGAAAAAGAACATGACAGCACAGACTCATGGAACAGGCGGCGGCAATGGCGCTGGCAGGCGCCGGCATCACGATGAGGAGTTCAAACGGGAGGCCGTGGCCTTACTGGGCTCTGGGCGCAAGATCAAGCAACTGGCCACTGAGCTGGGCGTTTCCCACTGGACGCTGCGCGACTGGCGCGAGCGCTATGGTGCTGGCGCAGCCACAGCGGGCCTGCCTGCGCGTAGCGCTGGACAGGGCAGCGCAGGCGCAGCCAGCACCATAGCGCTGAGCGTGCAACTGGCCGATCTGCGCCGCGAACTGGAGGTCACCCGCCGCCAGCGTGACATTTTAAAAAAAGCCTTGGCCATTGTCGGCCAGGATCCCTCCAGCGCTACGCCGTGATTGCCGCCATGCACCAGCACGATCCCGCCATGAACCTCACCGAAGCCTGCCAAGCTCTCGGCGTTAGCCGCAGCGGCTTTCATGCCCATAGGCACAAGCCCCTGCGCCAGCGGCACGCCGAAGATGCCGCCCTGGCCAGCGCAGTGCGCGCCGCCTTTCACGTTGGCCGCCACGCTTACGGCAGCCCCCGCATCCGCAAGGAACTCCAGCGCATAGGCCTCAGCAGCGGCACCAGGCGCATCAGCCGTCTCATGCGCCAGCAAGGCCTGCGCGTGCGGCAAAAGCGCCGCTTCGTGCCGCGCACCACCATCACTGACAAAACCTCGCCCATCGCCCCCAATCACCTGCTCAAGGCGCCCGCGCCGCAGCATCTCAATGAAGTCTGGGTCACCGACATCACCTATTTGCCCACCGCCGAAGGCTGGCTCTACCTCGCCGCCGAGATGGATCTCTACAGCCGCCGCATCATCGGCTGGAGCACCCACGACACCTTGGCAACGCTCTTGCCCGCCAAGGCTCTGGAAAAGGCTCTGGCAACCCGTGGTCCCAACCTCAACAACCTGCTCCATCATAGCGACCGCGGCTGCCAATACTCCAGCGCAGCCTTCCGCTCTCGCCTCCAGCTCAGCGGCATCACCCAAAGCATGAGCCGCTCGGGCAACTGCTATGACAATGCCGCCATGGAATCCTTCTGGGCCACCCTCAAAACCGAATGCTTCCAAGGCCCGCCGCCCACCAGCCACTCCCAAGCCAACTCCATGCTCTTTGACTACATCGAAACCTTTTACAACTCCCGACGCCTCCACAGCGCCCTGGGTTACCTCTCTCCCGTAGACTTCGAAAACTCCATCCAAAACAACTAACCCAACTTTCGCTGTCCGCATTTTCGACGCAAGATCACC
>JAXMIV010000796.1:0-3304 GCA_034377045.1 Prosthecobacter sp.
CAGAACGTTATTCTTCGCCTCATCCGTGACCATGATGAGGCGTTTCTGTGCATCCATCACCATCTCATGGCAGTTGCGCACCGGATGCTTGGCGGGGTCAGCCTGGCACCAATTCAGGTCCGCTTTGTAGCGATGGGCGCCGTGGCCGATCACACTGCCCTGGAGTGAAGTTTTGCTCTGCGCCCGGACAAACGGCGCGGCAAGGGCGGTGGCAGCAGACGTGGTGAAAAAGCGGCGGCGATTCATGGGAAGATTACAAACAGAAAATTCCGTTCTGGCTATCACGTTTATTACGTTTGGCCCCACGACCGCCAAAATGCGGCGGCGCCCGGCACATTCCGGCTGGACAGGCCCTCCCCAAACCCGCTAAAACCCTCCAATACCATGAAACGCATTCCATTTACCTCCCGCCGCCGCTTCCTTGCCCAATCCGCCGCCGCGATCGGTTTTCCGACCATTGTGCCGGCCAGTGTCTTCGGCCAAAATGCGCCCTCGAAAAAGATCACCATGGCCGTCGTCGGTTGGGGGATGATGGGGCCCGGCAATACCGCCAAATTTCTCGCGGAAGCAGACTGCCAGATTGTCGCCGCCTGCGACATTGACAAAAAACATCTGGAAGCCGCCGTCAACACGATCAACGGATCTTACAAGAACAGCGACTGCAAGCCCTATCACGACTACCGCGAGGTCATGGCGCGCGCGGACATTGACACCGTCATGCTCGCCGTGCCGGACAACTGGCATGCGCTCACAGCCACGGAGGCAGCGAAAAGTGGCAAGGACATCTACGGTGAGAAGCCGCTCGCTCGCACGATCGCTGAGCAGCAGGCCATCGTCAGAGCCGTGCAAAAGGCCAAGCGCATCTGGCAGACAGGAAGCTGGCAGCGCAGCGAGGAGAACTTCCGCGTCGGCGCCGAAATTGTACGCAATGGGCTGATCGGCAAACTCACGCATGTCGAGGTCGGTCTGCCTGCGGGACACAATGACTTTGCCGGCACGAAAGAAAAGATGCAGGTCTCACCGCCGCCGCCGGAACTCGATTACGAAATGTGGATCGGCCCAGCGACGATGCAGGACTACATCGAAGGCCGTGTGCATAAGAACTGGCGCTGGGACTACAACGTTGGCGGCGGCCAGTTGCTCGACTGGATCGGCCACCACTGCGACATCGCGCATTGGGGCATGGATGCCGACGAAAGCGGGCCGACGGAGATCAATCCAATCCAGGCCGACTTCCCTCCCCGCACGGACGTCTGGAATACCGCCACCAAGTACCGCGCTGAGGCGAAGTATGCCGGTAACATCACCATGACCATTGCCGGCGGCCATCCGGAAATCCAGATGGGCACCAAATGGATCGGCACCGATGGCTGGGTTTACGTGAACCGAGGCGCCTACGATGCCTCGAAACCCGAACTCAAGCAGATGGTCAAAAAACGTCAAGGCGACAAGGTCGTTGAAGCCGCCAAGGCTCCGAAGTTGGGTGATGACATCATCAAGACGCGTCTGTACAACACTCCAGGGCACCATCGCAACTTCCTCGACTGCGTGAAGAGCCGCCAACCCACCGTGACGCCTGTGGCAACCGCTCACCACAGCGCCATACCGGGCCACCTCGCCCTCATCTCTCTCATGGTCAATCGCCCGCTCAAATGGGATCCGATCAATGAAGTGATCGTTGGCGATGAGGAAGCCAGCAAACTCCTGGGACGCAAATACCGCGGCCCCTGGAAGCTTGAGGCCTAGTCACACAAGCGCGCAAAGCGATGCGCCGGCTGACGATAGAGGCTGCCCCCCAACGCCAAGATCTGGGGGCGCAGCTTTTCACGGCGCGCATTGATTACCTCCAGCCAGGGATTGGCAGGCGATTTGGCGCTGGTCTCCTCCTCCAGAAGGATCAGATCATGTTCGCGTCCCAGCAGCTTGCCAAGTTTGCGCGTACGGCGCAAACGATGCTGCGGATGGGCAAGAATGCCGTGCAGAGCTTGAGTTTGATAATAAAGTGCCTTTGCGCGCTTGCGCCAGCGATGGAACGCCTCCGCATTCCCGGTCTCTTCCGCCTCCCGCATCCGGCGCCGGCCGGAACGGTAACATGCCGCGTAGTTGTCTCCCACATCATCCCAGGTTAGGCCGTCAAAGATCTGCTCGGCCAATTCACGCCGCAGTTCGGAGAGGCCGGCATGCAGCTTTCGCGCATTAGGTTTGGCATGAACGATTGGCGGCAGCACGAGATAAAGACCTCGCTTTCGACCCAATTCATGGGCGAGTTTGGCGACAACTGCCGCATCACGCTGACTTCCACAAATATTCTTCACTTTCCGAATTTGCTCACGCAACCGCCACCGGGCCGTCTTGCGCGCCGCTCCCTTGCTCAGTCGAAGCAGCGCATCCGCCTTCTTCATGCGCAACCGCAGTCGATGCAGGGCCTCATCGGGATGATCCTTCAGATCGTCCACATCAAACATGGCACGATCCACCAACTGCAGCAGCAGGCGCTTGAGCCAGCCCCCAGCTGCCGGCGGTTCGGTTTCTGCCTGCCCCATGCCTGGACTCAAGAGGATGAGTGCCAAGAGGCAAGCAACAATTTCAAATCCCCGTTAGCCAAATAGGGCAGCCACCGGTTTGCCGCCATCGGTCAGCGGCACGGGGCGCGCGCCATCCATGAGTTCCTTCGATGGATCGATTCCCATCGCTGCGTGGACGGTGGCGTGAAAGTCCACCAGCGGCACGGGATTTTCGACCGGCTTCTTGGCAAGGTCATCCGTCACCCCATAGGCGCCGCAGTGTTTCAGGCCGCCGCCGGCCAGTACCAGGCTGAAGGCGGTGCCCTGGTGGCCGCGTCCGCCGCGTCCATCGAACTCCGGTGGTCGTCCGAACTCGGTCGCGACTACGATGAGCGTCGTGTCGAGCAGCTTTTTGTCACGCAGATCGCGGATCAGGGCGGACAGGGCCGTGTCCAGTTCCCGGATGAGGATATGCTGTTGCTCCCAACCTTCGTTGTGAATGTCCCAGCCGGTGCCGTTGATGAAATTCAGGTTGTGTGACACCTCGATGAAACGCACACCCGCCTGCACTAGACGCCGGGAGAGGAGACAGCGCTGGCCAAACTCGCCGCCGTAGCTCTCGCGCAGAGCAGCGGGCTCTTCCTTGAGATTAAAGTGGCGCATGAACCCGGGCCCCGCCAGTCGCAATGCTTCTTGTTGGGCCATTTGATAGTCGGCGACGGCACTGCCCTTCGGAGTGTGTGCCGTCAGCGGCTGCAACAACTTTTGCCGGATCGCCGCCCGTTCGTTGCTGACATCTG
>JAXMIV010000797.1:0-4849 GCA_034377045.1 Prosthecobacter sp.
GGAGACGCCGAGCACTTGGACGCCCTGCTTGTTCAAGTCGGCATAGGCATCACGCAGGCTGCAGGCCTGTTTGGTGCAGCCGGGGGTGCTGGCCTTGGGGTAGAAGAAGACGACCGTGGGGCCTTTCTTATACACATCAGCAAAGTTGACGGTGGCGCCGTCCTGATTGATGCCGGTGACCTGCGGGGCCGGATAGTTGACTTTTTCACCCTGACCAGCGTGGGCGCTGCCAAAGAGACCGGCGAAGAGAGCGGTGAAAATGCGCATGGTGTGTTTCATGGTATCGAATCGATGGAAGATTGAGATTTGCGCTTACTTGAGAGTAATCTGAATGCCGGGAACCGCCGCTTTGAGTTTCTCCGCTCCGGTGTCCGTGGCTTTGGAGCCCCACAGAAAGACCTGCTTCAGGCTCTTGATGGAAGCGAGATGCGCGACGCCGGCATCGGTGATTTGAGTCCCGTAGAGATTCAGCGTCTGCAACTTCTTCAAACTGGTGAGCGATTCCAATCCGGCGTCGGTGATCTTGGTTTGCCGCAAGTCAAGCGAAGCGAGGCGGCTGAGCTGGCCCACCGTTTTGAGCGCCGCATCGGTGATGACGGTGCGGCCGAGATCAAGCTGGGCGATGTGGTCCTTCAGAGGCAGCAACCCGGCGACTTTGTCGTCCGTGCATTTGGAGACGCCAGTGAGAAAGTCCACGCGTACCAGCGGGCTGTCCGCCTTGAGTTGGGAGATTTGGGCGCCAGCAGCCTTGGCTTTGGCGGTTGCCTGTTCGTCCGCGGGCTTCAGGCCGGCGGCGAGTTCCTGGTAAAAGATCTCATGCTCCCGCACGCGGGCGGCTTTGGCGGCGGCGGCGGCCACGTCCGCTGGCGCACCTTCCATATTGCCCCTCCAGCCGGCAAAGTCGGCGCCGGCGTCGATCCACCCTTTCAGGAGCTTGATCTCTTCCGGGGTCATCGGGTCACCCTTTGAAGGCATGAAGGCATCGTCGTCTTTCGGCAGGGTTACCACTTCATAAATGCCACTCTTGGAGGCATCTCCCGGTTTCACGATCGGGCCGTTTTCGCCGCCTTTGAGGATGGCCCAGGCGGCGTCGAGCCGCAATTCGCCCTTGGGCTCCTTTTTCTTGCCGTTTTCCAGGTGCGGCGCCTTGTGGCATTCCATGCACCGCTTCTCGAGGATCGGCAGGATCTGCTTCTCAAAATTGATGGCCCCCGATGCGGGCGACAAGATGAGCGAAAGGCTGCCCAAAACAAGGCAGGCGGAACGATTGACGGAGATGGACATGGCTGGGGTATAGAGGGTTCGGGCCGAAGCGGGGGGGATTCTCTTTGGCGCCATCGAGGGAAACGCTTGCTTGTCCAGCTTGTTTCAAGGAAAACTAGGCGCGGATAACCCACCCAATTTATGCCTTCCCGACTCGAAACCGATGCACTGCTGCGCCGATCCACTCTGGCCATCGTGATGGGGGGCGGTGCGGGCACGCGGTTATTTCCCTTAACCAAAGACCGCGCGAAGCCTGCCGTACCCCTCGCTGGCAAGTATCGCATCGTCGATATTCCGATCAGCAACTGCATCAACTCCGGCGTGCGGAATGTCTATGTGCTCACCCAGTACAACAGTGCGTCCTTAAACCGGCACATCGCCCGCACGTACAAATTCGATCAATTCACCCGTGGCTTCGTCGAAGTTTTGGCAGCGCAACAAACGCAGGAAGGGGAGCGCTGGTATCAGGGGACGGCGGATGCCGTACGCCAAAATCTCCGCTATTTTCTTGAGAGCGATTACGAATACTACCTGATCCTGAGCGGCGATCAGTTGTATCGAATGGACTTCCGCCGCGTGCTGAGCCAGCATCTCGAAACCGGAGCGGAGATACCATCGCCACGCTGCCGGTGAATGCGCAGGACGCGACCTCGTTTGGCATTCTGCATAGCAATGTCGCGGGCCAAATCCATGAGTTCGTCGAGAAGCCGAAAGATCCCGCGATCCTGGAAGGACTGCGCATGCCGCCGGAGACGCTGACCAAGCTCGGACTGCCACCCGACGTGCCTCGTTACCAGGCGTCGATGGGCATCTATGTCTTCAATCGGCAGGTGCTGATCGATAGCCTGGACAATGCCTGCATGGACTTCGGCAAGCACATCATTCCGGCGGCATTGAGCAAGTACAAAGTCTTTAGCTATGACTTTCAGGGCTATTGGGAGGACATCGGAACGATCCGCTCCTTCTTCCTCGCTAATCTGGACCTCTGCAAGCTGGTGCCCCAGTACGACTTCTTCGATTCATCCGCCCCGATCTTCACTCATGCTCGCTTCCTCCCGGCCACGAAGATCAACGGCGCGGTGATTCGTGAAGCGCTCATTTCCGATGGTTGCATCATCACCGACGCGCATGTGGAAACGGCGGTGATCGGCCTGCGCTCGATCATTGAAACGGGCACGACAATTCGGGAGACCATCATCATGGGCGCCGACTACTATGCCGGCGCCGCGGGCACGGACACCGCCAAACCGGCGCCCGGCATCGGCCGCAACTGCCGCATCGAGCGCACCATCATCGACAAAAATGTCCACATTGGCGACAACGTCGTCATCACCCCTGAAGGCAAGCCTAACGAAATGGATAGCGATCTGTTCTACATTCGTGACGGCATCGTCGTGATTCCGAAAGACACGGTCATCCCGGCTGGGACGTGGATTTAGATTGAAGTGACTTTGTCACTCGCGCCCCAGCAGGTCCCGCAGTTTGCGGCGCAGGGTGGCGCGGTTCATTTGCATGGCGGCGGCGAGGCGGGTCGGTTTGTCATCAAAGCGGCGCAGCAATTCCACGAGCATGTACTTTTCCACCTGCGCGAGCAGGGTGTCATAGTCCGGCAGAGAGTCTTCAGCGCCGGTGACTTTCTGATCCAGCCAGGCGATCAGTGAACGGTTGACGGCGACTTCCAGGTGCGATTCCGCATCCGACGAGTCGGAGGACGCGGCGATGACCGGGGGCAGTTGCCACGGCAGCACGGAGGCGGCGGAACAGACGGCCGCCGCATGCTGAGTGGCGGTGGCAAGCTCACGCACGTTGCCGGGCCAGGAGTAGGCCTTCAGGCAGGCCAGGGTTTCCGGCGCCAGCGAAAGCTCCCGGCTTGGCGCGGCCCGGCTGAGCAGGTAGGCGGCGAGCGCGGCGATATCCTCCGTACGCTCCATCAATGGCGGCAGCGCGACCTGGAGTACGCTGATCTGATAGTACAGATCTTCGCGGAAGCGTCCGTCGTGGATGAGCTCCGGCAAAGATTGAGAACTGGTGGCCAGCAGTCGTATCTTGTCGACCGCCGGACCGTTCAGTTCGCGCGCCAGGATGGCTTGCAGGGGCAAGGGCAGTGTGCCGATGTCTTCCACCAGCAGCGTCGATCCTTGGGCTTGATGAATGGCGTCGGTCAGCGCCTTCTCGGCCTCAAACGGCGCCCATTCATCGCAACGAAAGGCGACGAGCGGGACGCCACCTTTCGGGCTATTGCGGTGGATCACCTGCGCGGCCAGAGTCTTGCCCGAACCCCGTGGGCCGTGCAGCAGAACGGGAACCTCCGTGGCGCAAGCCTGGGCGATCACGGCAAAGCAGCGCTGCATGCCGGGCGCCGCCCCGACCATGATCGCATGATCATTCGCTGCCGGAATCACTGCCGCGTCGGCCTTTTCAGCCGGTGGCGACTGGATCAAGGTGCGGAGGCAGGGCTGAATCTCCGCTAGGTTCAGAGGCTTGAGAAAGTACTCACGGGCACCCAGGCGGCGAGCTTCCAGGGCGTTCTCCAGCGTACCGTGCGCCGTGATGATCAGAACCGGTGGTGGCGCGGCGGCGGCGCGTATGGCTGAAAGCACCTTCAGTCCGCTCATGTCCGGCAGGCCGATGTCCAGCAGCACCGCATCAAAAGTTTGGCGGGCAGCTTTGTCAATGCCTCCCTGTCCAGAGGCTGCCACGACCGGTTCCGCGCCGAGCCTGCGCACCAGCGTCGAGAGTGCCGCAGCAAGGGCATATTCGTCTTCAATGATCAACACACGGGCACTCATGCGGCAGGGGTACTCTGAGGTCCGGTGTGTTCAAGCGGCAAGCACAACTCCACCACGGCGCCGCCGCCCGGACAGTTTTTGAGCGCCATATGTCCGTCGTGAGCAGAAATGATCTCGGCGACAACATTCAGGCCCACTCCCATGCCGCCTTCCCTTTCGGAAAAGAACAGGTCGGTTCCGCGCTCCAGGGCCGTGGCTGAAAATCCGGGGCCGGCATCCTGAAAGCTCACCTTGATCTCAGCGCCTTGGGCTTCGGTGGTGACACGCAAAGTGCCGCCGCCGGGCATGGCCTGGATCGCATTCAGCATCACATTGCGGAAGGCCTGCTGCAGTCGGCTGCGATCGCCGAGTGTCCACAGTTGGAGGTGTGCCTCTGAACCGATCAAGGTCACCCCTGCATGCTCCGCCTGGCCGCGCACGGTTTCCAAGGTCTGCTTGAGGCATCCTTCCAAATCCAGCAACACCCGCTGAGGTGGCGCCGGACGCGTCAAATAGAGCCATTGATTCACCAAACCCTCAATGACCTTCGCCTCGGCGCGCACGTGCTGGAGTGATCGTGCGGATTCGTCATCCATCTCGGGCGCTTCCATCAGCTCTGCGTGCAACTGGATCGAGGCCAGCGGATTCTTGATTTCATGGGCCAGCCCCGTCGCCACCTGGCCGAGGAGTGCCAAACGTTCGGACTGCTCGCGCTTCAGGCGTTCCCCCAGGAGTTCGTCGCGTACCTGGGTCAGTGCTCGTGCCAAATGGCCAATCTCATCCCGGCGCGCCGTTTCCGGGGGTGCCGGGGCGCTGCG
>JAXMIV010000798.1:0-3934 GCA_034377045.1 Prosthecobacter sp.
TGTCCGGGCTGTGCAGCTTGAGGAACTCATGCTCGGTGGCCTTATAGGTGGCGCCGTTGGGGGTGAGTTCCATGCGCACGACGCGCTGAGTATTGAAGTGAGTCACGAGGAACTGCAGCGTGTCCTTCGCTGCGGGGACCAAAGCATTCGCACTGCGCATGAAGGTGCTGCCGCTGACGGCGACATGACCAAAGTTGTACATCACCGGCATGTGTTCCAAGGTACGCGGCAGACCTACGATGGCCTTCAACTGGTCGGGGCGTTCATAGATGCCACCGTAGAGCCAATGAACGATGGTATCGCCACGCGGCTGCGAGTAGTAGAGATTCTGCACGCCGATGATTTCACCGCGCGGGGTAAAGTCCACTTCGACAGGATTGTCGCCGCAACCGAGCGAGTGCCAGGCGACCTCGCTGCCGTCGGGTTTGCATGACCAGATGCCGGAGGCGAGGCCTTCATGCACGACGGCGCCTTCTTTGCCGATGACCTTGTGGCCTTTGCGGCCATGGCACCAGTACAGCCGGCCGTTCGGATGCAGGAAGGGGCCATGCACATCCGCCGCGTTGCCCGTGTACTCGAAGCCGCTGACGATCATGTCGCGTTTGTCCGCCACGCCGTCGTTGTCAGTGTCCGTGAGTTTCCAGAGACCCGGAGGACTGCAAACGTAGAGGCTGCCTTTGAGCCAGCACGCACCCTGGGGGAAGGTCATTTTATCGGCGAAGATGGTGCTCTTGTCGAAGCGTCCATCCTTGTCGGTGTCCTCGAGCATGAGGACGCGGTTGGGAGGATTGGCCTCCAACTGAGCCTTGTTCCAGTTCACGCCGACGCCGTCGCCGACAAAGAGCCGGCCGCGATCGTCAAGGCAGCCCATGATGGGATGCGTGACCAGAGGGGCGGCCGCGGCGGTCACGAGTTCCAGGCCTTCCGGAAGGGTCGCTTGCGGGGCCTGGGATTTGCTGGCGGCGTCCTGCTTGACGACGACGGAACGCTTGGCGCTTTCCGGCAGCTTGTTGCCGGCATCCGGCGGGAGATCGGCGGCTTGGAGGATGCTCCAGGCGGCAATGAGGAAGAGGCAGAGTAAGCGGGTCATGGCGGGAAGTGGCAGATTAGTACGAAGGTCCCGATTGATTCATTGCCGCCGGGTGCAGCGAAAGCAGCGGAACGGCGCAACTTTGGGAGGGGCGGGCAGTTTGATGGGAATCCATGAAAGCGGCTTTTCTCCTCACCCTTGCATTTCCATTGATGGTCCAAGCGGCGGATTGGCCACGGTTTTTGGGGCCGACTGGCGCGGCGGAGGTGAAGGAGGCGAAGGTGCCTTTGACGTGGTCGGACACGGAGAATGTCGCCTGGAAGATGGAGCTTCCGGGGCCGGGTTCTTCGAGTCCGATCGTGGTGGGCGACAAGATCCTGGTGACTTGCTGGACGGGCTATGGCGACCGGCAGGGCGCGAATGATATGAGCAAGCTGCAGCGGCATCTGGTGTGTCTGAGTCTGACGGATGGGCAGAAGCTGTGGAATGCGGTGGTGCCATCCACGGCGACGGAAGATCCCTATCAGGGCATGATCACCGAGCATGGCTATGCGACGCACACGCCGGTGAGTGATGGCGAGCGGGTGTATGTGTTCTTTGGCAAGACCGGGGCGCTGGCCTTTGACCTAGACGGCAAGCAGCTGTGGCACACACCTTTGGGCACGGAGTCGGGCGGCCGGCACTGGGGCTCCGGCGGCAGCCCCATCTTGTACAAGGACACGGTCATCATCAACGCCACCGATGAAAGCCGCGCGCTGTATGCGCTGGACAAGAAGACCGGCAAGCAGGTATGGAAGGCGGATGGCGGCCTGCTGGACATGGCGTACGGGACGCCCTCCATCATGGAGGCGGCGGGGCGCACGGATTTGGTCTTCGGATTGGCGGAGGAAATCTGGGGTATGAATCCCGATACGGGAAAGTTGCGCTGGTATGCGACCCATCGGCTGCCCGGCAATGTGTCCCCCGGTCTGGTGCAAGACGGGGACGTGGCGTATCTCTTTGGCGGATTCCCGACGCAGGGTAGCGTGGCAGTGAAACTGGGCGGCAAGGATGATGTGACGGCGACCAACGTGCTGTGGAGTTCCAAAACCAGTTCTTATGTGCCGACGCCGATCCTGCACGAAGGGCATCTGTATGTGGTGAACGATCAAGGTTTCGCGATCTGCATGGAAGCGAAGACGGGCAAGGATGTGTTCCGCGAGCGGGTGATTGAAAGCGGCGGCGGGCGTGGGCGCGGGAAGCCATTTTACGCGTCACCGGTGTTGATCGGCGACCGGCTTTATTGCATGTCCCGCAAGGGTGGGATGTATGTGATCGCGGCGAAGCCCACTTATGAGAAGCTGGCGCGGAATGTGTTGGCGGCTGATGCGTCGCAGTTCAACGCGACACCGGCGGTGGTGGGTGACCGCATGGTGCTGCGGAGTGACTGGGGCGTTTACTGCATCGCGGCGGTAAGCGGGCAATGAGGGGTCGTTGGGAACCAAGATGGACGGGTCTGGAGACCCATCCTACTTCACATCGCGCCAAAGCCAGCGGAGGGCGTCGGGGAGGGCGGGGGCCATGGCTTTGCTGCCGTGGAAGCATTGGGTCCAGTCGACGCGGTGGTCGTAATTCATGAACTTGAGGCTGGCTTCCATCATGTGGTTGGCGAGGGGCCAGTTGCCGAATTGGTTGTCGAGGTCGTTGGCGCCGTCGAGCAAGTAAACGCGGATGGGTTTGCGTTCGGTGATGCGCAGCAGGTACGGGTAGGCATTGCCGCCGCGGATGTCGACGAAAGTCCCCACCCAACTGAGGACTTTGCGAAACTTGTCGGGACGCTCCCAAGCGGCGGTAAAAGCGCAGATGCCGCCGGAGGAGCCGCCGGCGATGGCCCACGCCTCGGGCTGCGGACGGAATTTAACGCTGTAGCTTTTTTCCACTTCGGGAAGGATTTCTTCAACCAGGAAGCGGGAATAAGCAT
Organism: Prosthecobacter sp.; assembly: GCA_034377045.1. Taxonomy (GTDB): domain Bacteria; phylum Verrucomicrobiota; class Verrucomicrobiia; order Verrucomicrobiales; family Verrucomicrobiaceae; genus Prosthecobacter. The sequence continues at coordinate 2,991 of JAXMIV010000798.1, forward strand.
TCCCAAGACTGTCGTATTCAAAGCCGCGATTGGCGGCTTTTTCGCCCGACTTTTGGTTAGGCTTGCGGCCGGGATCGATGAAGACGCCGATGGTGACGGGCATCTGTTTCTGCGCAATGAGGTTGTCAAAAACGATGCCGGCGCGCATGCCGCCTTTCGGATCGACATGGCGGGAGCCGTCCTGCCAGACCATGAGGCAGGCCTCGCTGCCGGGTTGATATTGACTGGGGATGTACACCGTCACGTCGCGCACCGTGTTGGGGAATACCTTGCTGCCCTTCCAAATGAACTTCTCCAACCGACCTTGAGGCACGCCGGGTTGGATCTCGCTATCCTTGGTGAGAACGTAGTGTTCAATGTGCACCGTGCCGCCGACTCGGGCCATGCCGTCGATCTGAATGTGGTAGTTGATCTCGCTGAAGTTCGGCATGTCCTTGATGAGCACCTGGAGGCCTTCGGTGCCCACCGGAACCATGGCACCGATGAGGGTGCCGTCGGTCTGCACGACACGGGCGGATTTGCTGTCCATGATGGCCCAGGCGACGGCGGTGCCGTCGACCTTGGCGGAAGCTCGGCCCTGCAGGAGGTTTTGTTTGCCAAACAGACGAATGATCTGGCGCTGAAGTTCCTTTGCCTGAGCAGCGTCAAGCGAAGCGGAGACCGCTTCGAGGAGTGAGCGGGGCGTGGCTTGCGAAGCAGGTGTTTGCGCGGTGGCGATGGAACAGCAAGCGAGCAATGGAAGAAGAAAGCGCATCAGTCTGCGCTCTAACGCGGCAAATGGCGCGGGCTTTCCGACTTTACGAATGCATTGTCATGCCGGCGCCCATGGCGGCTTCCATGAGACGTTCCTGGGTGGCTTCGGTGCGGGTGAACTCGCCACCGATGCGGCCTTCATGAAGCATGAGAATGCGGTCGCTCATGCCGATGAGTTCGGGCAGTTCGCT
>JAXMIV010000799.1:0-2993 GCA_034377045.1 Prosthecobacter sp.
CTCCGGCTCCCCTGCAAAGGGGAGCCGGTTTCGTTTCCGGGGTATTAGCTCAGTTGGTAGAGCGCCTCAATGGCATTGAGGAGGTCAGCGGTTCGAATCCGCTATGCTCCACCACCGCTTCCTTGTGGAAGCGAAAAGTGGGGAGACTTGAAAAGCGCGGATAATGCAGTTCTTTGTCAGACTGCGCAGGCTCGGTCCAGGCGCGAAAATTGATCCGCACTCGAAGAGATGGGAAGATGAAACTCGTTCAGCCACCTTTAGCCTCACTTGCCCGCTGCATCGCGCTGATCGTGATGGGAAGCGGGATGTCCGTTTCGTTGTCGGGCCAGATCGTTCGCCCGGTGCCCGCCGGTCCGGTGAAAATTGAGCCGGGCCTCGAAACCGCGGTTACCTGGAAATGGTGGGTGGCGCCATCGAAGGAAACGGATTGGGGTCTGCTATTGCCCAAGCCGGGAGAAGACCCTGCCGCCGCGGTAATCCCAGGTGCGGGGCCCCGCCCCAATCAATATGAGGTGAAGCGTGGCGATGCCCTGGCGAAAATCAGCCGGAAGTTTGGCATGACCGTGGACCAGCTCAAGGCCTTCAACAGTATGACCAGTGACGTCATTCACATTGGCGATGTGTTGAAAATCCCGACGCTGCTGGAACTGGCCACGATCATACCCCCGCCTCCTCCTGTGGCCCCGCCGGTGGCGACGAAGAAGGGCGCGGCGAAACCATCGCCACCGCGCGTGGAGCCTGCCGGCATGGTGTTGACGTCCGAGGCCAAGTCCGAAATGGAAAATGTGCTGCTGCAGGTATTTCTGGATCGCGAGCAGTTTTCAACGGGGTCCATTGACGGCAGGGGCGGCGCGACGTTCAGCAAAGTCCTGGAGCTCTATCAAAGCACTCACGAGGAGGCGAAAGATCTCGAGGCCTTGCGGGAGAAAGCGAAGAGCACCGTTGGCAATCCGTATGCCACCTACACCCTCAAGTTTGAGGATTTCCGTTTTATTGCGCCACCGAAGGAAAGAGCCACTGATGGCATCAAGCGATCCGGCAAGGGCAAATCATCCGCTAAATTCGTTGAGCCACCGCCTACCTATGATGAACTCACAACCGTCTCGATGCTCGCGTATCGGTCGCCGTGGGAGTTTGTCGCGGAGCGTTTTCACTGTGAAGAGGCATTCCTGCGGAAGTTGAACCTCAAGGTCGCCAGCGCGCCTGGGGTTGGCACGGAGTTCCTGGTCCCTAACGTGTTGCCCTTTGAAATCGAGAAGGCGTTTGAGGGAACGCTGCAGCCCGCCGCTGACCCCCAAAAGCCGATCGTCGCCGCAGTGGTGGAATTGGCGCGCCTGGAAATTTCACAAGGCGGCAAACTCATTGCCGTGATGCCACTGTCCGTGGCGAGGCCGGATCTGCGTGGCCGTGGTTCGTGGACGATCCTCGATGTCATTCCGAGGCCGCGGCTGGCGACCTTGCAGGAGTTGAAACCGACGACGAAAAGCAAGGCCAGCGGTGCCACGCCCACGGTGAGCCCAACTGCCCCCGCACCCCCGCTCCCGCCGCCGCCCGTGCAAGCCACACGCGTGAGTGAACAGTTTCTCGCCGCAGGGCCGAATAACCCGGTGGGGATTGTCTGGATCAACCTGGCCAAAGCCAAGAGCACGGAACCGTTGGCGTATGGCCTGCATGGCACCAGCATCCCTGATCGAATGAAGACGCAGGAGAGCATCGGCGGCATCAGGCTGGCCAACTGGGACATCGCCCGCGCGGCGCGGATGCTTCCAGCGGGGACGCCCTTGCAGTGGAAGTAGGGGTGGCGGTTTTCGGTCAGATCAACTGAAATCCGGCCCCGTGCCGGGTTATGCCCGCCTTTTATTCCTGCAATCCCTTGAAGAAGTGCCTTTCATGGGTGACTGGTCAGGCCCGGCTTGAGATTTGAATTCTGGAGCAGGCCAACCGACGTTTTCCATAGCGCACCCTTCGTGACGCTGACAAACGTGTCCGACAAACTCCCATTGACCCCATTATCCGATCCGCCTGTGACCTCATCCCGCCATCCTGAACCCAAGAAAAAGAAAACCTCGCTGCTGGGGCATTTGAAAGCAGGCCTGAAAAAGGTGATCGGCATGAGCGGCAAGAAGGAGAAGGCCAAGAAGCATGCTCCCGCCGCCAGCGAACCGGCGCACCATATCGCCAAGATTCATCCCCATCCGCGCCCGCCGCATGAGGACAAGAAGGCGGAACTCAGGATCGAAGGTGAGTCAGCACGTCCGCCACGCCGGGACCGTGAGCGCGGCCCGCGCAGTGACCGGCCTGAGCGGGGCGAACGTCCTGAACGCGGCGGCCGTGGCCCCCGCAGGGAAGATGATGAACCCAGGGCGCCGCGGCAAAACTTTGCCGCCGAGCCGCCGCCGGAGGCGCCACCGGTGCCTGAGGGGCCCTTCCCGGAAGCTTTTGAAGTGCTCGGCATCGCACCCGCTGTCCTTGCCAGCGTCCGCGAGTCGGGTTACGAAACGCCGACGACCATCCAGGAGCGGGCGATCCCGGTGGTACTGAATGGCAAGGACGTCATCGGCGCCTCGCAGACCGGCACCGGCAAGACCGCCGCCTTTGCCCTGCCGACCCTGACCCGGCTCGGAGCGCCTGGAAAATTCCGCTGCTTGGTCCTGGAGCCGACGCGTGAGCTGGCATCCCAGGTGGTCGATCAGTTTGAAAAGTACGGCAAGTTCACCGGCCTGCGGACCCTGCTGGTGCATGGTGGCGTGGGTTACGAAAAGCAACGGAAGGGCCTGCAACAGGGTGTGGATGTCGTGGTGGCCACCCCGGGCCGCCTGCTGGACTTCATGCAGGATGGCACGGCGGATCTGAAGGATGTGGAGGTCCTGATCCTCGATGAAGTGGACCGCATGCTGGACATGGGTTTCCTCCCCGACGTGCGCCGGATTGTCGATCGCACACCGAAGGCGCGGCAGACGCTGTTTTTCTCCGCGACGATGCCGCCGCAGATT
>JAXMIV010000800.1:0-3091 GCA_034377045.1 Prosthecobacter sp.
GCTGCCCATAGGCGATCGCCAGGGGTTTGTCAGCCGCAGGCTTTCCGGTCTTGTCAGAGTCATCGACCGTCAGCAGGGTCTGCGCCTCCATGTCATACCAGCCGCCATGTTGACGCACCAACAGCGCGGCGCGCAAGGGCAGGGGATCGACCGGCTTGTCAATCCAGCCCAGCGCGGCAAGAGCCAAGCCGAAACGCGGCCCTTCGTCATCCGGCTGCTGCCGACGCAGCCACGAGAGAATGGCCTGCTCGACTTCCGCCTGCCTGACCGCCGTGGTGGGAATGGGCAGCGCCTGCAGCTTGCGCAGTTTCATCATGTCCAGGCCCATGCCGACGAAATCCGGCGGCTCATCAGGCGCGGCATTGATTTCCATCTTGGGGGCACCTTTCATGCCCAAAGAACCCAGCTTTGCAATGAGTTGGGCGTTCTCCTCCTGCAACGCCGTGACCTGCCCTTGCAGATACTCCACCTGCCCTTCGAGCAGGCTGATTTGTTTGCGCAGATCTTCGCCTTGTTCCGTGGGTGCCGAGGGAGGCGCAGACACGGCGTCGGGCCGCAACAGAGCGGGCATTTCCGGCGCCTGGTGCGTCATAAAGAACGCGACCCCACCGCCTAACAAAACGAGCAAACCAAGCAACAATGCCGGCGAAAACTTCGAATGCATGGCGGCAGTGAAAGCTAGCGTGCGAGCATCTTCGCCACTAGTGGCAGCACGCTGGAGTAATGCGTATTGCCACCCGCGCGGCTGAGTTGTTCGGAGATCAGGTCGGCTTCATTCACCATGTCCGCGGGCAGGACCTCTTCATGACTGTGGCCTTCACAGGAGGCACAGGTATGGACAAAAGTGGAGTTGCCATCCCGAGTGATACGGACTTCCAAATTCGCACCGGTGAGCGCCAGGGCCTGAAGCGCGCAACCGCCGTCCTTCTCAATCAAACGGGCGTGGATGCGGCCGCCATTGGGCCTGGCAAACTGCAAACCCGTTTGCTTTTCGTCAAGCGTACCGCCGAGCCGATTGGCGATCCACCCGGCCAGCAGAATCGCGGCGCAACGATGGCCTTTGGCATGCGTAATTTCGATCTGCTCAACATGGATCAGGTGCTCGCGCGCCTTGGCATCCTGGAAAGTATTCGCCAGGGCGGTGCGCATGAAGTGCGACCGCGTCCAACTGAGATCACGCACATCGAACTCAAAAGGCTCGTCTTCGCCGCGCGCCGCGCACAGTTGGTCAAATTCGCTGACGGGATCCGACCAGGTACTGCTGTCGATGATCAAGGTATCGATGCGGCTGTAAAACCGCTCATGGAAGTTCTTCGTCAGATCCCCCTGCCACCAGACCACGAGCGGAAGATCGGAGTCCAGATGGGCAAAGACCACATTCTGCATCTGCATCTCGTCGCCGCCTTCGAGGATGAAGGAAATCTGTTCGCTGCAGACCACTTGTTTGCCCTGATAGGGGCGGCAGAGGGCATTGATCCAGGCGCGCGCGCGCTGGGGCTTGACGTCCGGCAGCGAGATGATCAAAAGGGCGCGGCACGCGTGATCGGCGGTGATGTGATCGAGGAGCTCGTTGTTGCTCTCGATGGAGCTGATGTCTTCGCTGTAGATGGCGAAGTTGATCAGCGAGGCGCGAGTCTTGGCGTCGTCGGCCTCCCAGAGTTCTTTGAGTGCACGGTCAATCTGCGGCAGGGGCACTTCGAGCCCGAGCCGGGAGAAAGCTTTTTCAGTCAGAGAGGATAAAGGCATGAGGCTTGCGGCGTCGTTTCTTCAAAGGGCGGACTGGCACACAGTCTACAAAAGCCGCCATTCCCGCCCATCTTTGCGCAGAAGATCATCGGCCTCCTTCGGCCCCCAGGAGCCGGCGGGGTATTCACACATCGGCGGCGGCGTATCGCTGGTGTGCCAGGCACGCTCAAGTTCATCAATGAACTTCCACGCGCTTTCGACTTCGTCACGCCGGGCAAAGAGCGTGGCATCGCCGGCCATGGCATCAAGCAGCAGCCGTTCATAGGCTTCAGGGCTGGCCTTGCCAAAGCTGGAGCTGTAATGAAAATCCAGCTTCACCTGCTGCATCGACAACGCCAGGCCCGGCTGCTTGCAGAGGATGCGCAGGGCGATCCCCTCATCCGGCTGAATGCGCAGCACCAGCGTGTTTTCACTGTGTCCGGGCAGGCGTGCCGTCGCGAACGGCACCTGTGGCGGCTTTTTGAAATGCACGGAGATCTCGGTGGCCTTTTTCGGCAACTGCTTGCCCATGCGAATGTAGAAGGGCACGCCCTGCCACCGCCAAGTATCGACGAAAAGCCGCAGGGCCACGTAACTTTCGGTCTTGGATTCGGGATTCACGCGATCCTCCTGACGATATCCGGGGCGCGGCACGCCATCGACATAACCTGTCGTGTATTGGGCGCGGATCACATTTGCAGCCACGGCATCCGATCCGATGTAAGGGCGCAACGCGCGGATGACCTTCACCTTTTCATCGCGCACGGAATCAGCGCTGAGATCCGTCGGTGGTTCCATGCCCACCAGGCTCAGGAGCTGGAACAAATGATTCTGCACCATGTCCCGCAGTGCTCCCGCCGTGTCGTAGTAGCCCCCGCGGCCGCCTTCCATGCCGAGGTTCTCCGCGCAGGTGATTTGCACGTGGTCGATGTAGCGGCTGTTCCAGTTTGGCTCAAACAGGGCGTTCGCAAAGCGCAGCACCATGATGTTCTGCGCCGTCTCCTTGCCCAGGTAGTGGTCGATGCGGTAGGTGTCCTTTTCCTCAAAGGTCTCCGCCACCACTTGATTGAGGGCGCGGGCGCTGGCCAGATCCTTGCCGAAAGGCTTTTCACAAACCACGCGCGCCCATTTGCCCGGCGGTGGCTCGTTCAGGCCGGCCGCGCGCAGCATCTCCAGGATCGGTTTGAAGTATTCTGGAGCGGACGCCAGGTAAAACAGGCGGTTTGCCGGCGCGCCCCGCGCCTCGTCGAACTGTTCCAGCAGCTTGCGCAGCGCTTTGTATCCTTCCAGATCTTCAAACTCGCTGCGGTGGTAGTGGATGCTTTGGCTGAAGTTCGCCCAAAGTTCCTCGGTCTGGCCCTGGCGG
>JAXMIV010000801.1:0-3822 GCA_034377045.1 Prosthecobacter sp.
GCGAATGGCGCGGCATATTTGCTCGCTTTTCTGACAGCGGCGCTGGGGGCGATGTCGTATGTGCATGCGCGCGCCAATTTGCGTGGGCTGCGGATTGAGGCCGGAGTGTTGCCGCCGATCCAGGCGGGCCGGCAGGGCACGCTACCGCTGATCGTTCGCGCGGCTTCGGGACAATCACCCTGCGGCATCGAACTCCTGGCGGTCGGCGCTGGCCGAGCGCTTTTGGTGGAGGGCATCAAGAGCGGTGAAACGGAGCGCGTGGCCTTGGCCTTGCCGCCGCAGGAGGAAGGGGTGCAGCAGCGCATTCGCCTGCTGGTGCGAAGCACTTATCCGTTGGGACTGTTTGCGGCGGAGCGGATGATTGAGATCACCTGCCTGCGGCGGGTGCATCCGCGGCCTGCCGGAGATCAGCCACTGCCGGCTCCCGATCCCACCTTGCGTCAAGAAGCATTGGCCTTTGCGGGCACGTCCGCCTTGGCGGCGGGAGAAGGAGATGATTTCGCCGGACTGCGTGAATGGCAGGTGGGTGACTCGCCCCGGCACATTGACTGGCGCGCCGTCGCCCGCGGACGTCCGCTGATGGTGAAGACGTGGGCTGGCAGCGCTCCCGAGGCGATCCGGCTGGATTGGCAAAGCATTCAGGGGCCTAACACCAAGCGCAGCGGGCAGATGGCCAAATGGATTGAACTTTGTGAACGCCAGGGGGTGCCCTATTCGTTGCGCCTTCCCGGCTGTGAGGTGCCGCTGGGCCTGGGGCCTGCCCAGGCCCAACGCTGTCTCAACGCCCTGGCTGATTTCAGCACGCAATCCGCTGCCCAAGTGGAGGATGATGCCGCGAAACCGGCGCGCGTGCCGGCGAGTTACGAGCACTCCGCGCATCTGCCCGGACGGCCGCTGGCGCTTCTCAGCGCGGGACTGCTGCTGGCGGCGCTGCCGTTGTGGGAGTTCATTTCGCAGTCGAGCCTGCTCCTGCTGGCGGCCTGTCTTGTGTGGCGCCTGTTGCGCGGCGGCACGAGAGTCAGATCCTGGGTGCCGGCAGCGGTGGCGGCGGCAGGGATTACGAGCGTCTTTGTTCAGCAGGGTGCGGTGTTGAGCACGGAAGCGGGGATCGGGGTGCTGGTGGTTCTGCAGGGTTGCAAGTTGATCGAGGCGCGGAGCCCGCACGACTTTCAAGTGCTGGCCATGATTGGATGGTTCCTCTGCCTGTGCGGACTGCTGGCGGAACAAAGCCTGGAGCGGTCGCTCTACACGGTGGCCATCTTTGCGTACATCACCGTGTGCATGATCCGGTTTCGCCGCAGCAGGCCGGGGATGGCAGCGCCAATGCGCCTCGGTGGTACGTTGTTGATGCAGGCCTTTCCGATTGCAATCGCTCTATTTCTGATCTTTCCGCGTGGCAGCATCGACGAATTTGCACGGCGCCTCGGCACTGGCCGCACCACCGTCACCGGAGTGCCTTCGGAACTCGATCCGGCGGCGATCTGCCGGCTGGCGATGAGCGATGCCTCGGCGTTTCGAGTGAAGTTTCCCACCGGCAAAGTTCCGCCTAACCAACAGCGCTATTGGCGCTGCGTGGTGTTGTGGGATTGCGATGGATTGAAGTGGAAACGGGGAGGCGCCCTGGGCTATGCGCCCCGTCCTGAATTCAAGCTTGAGGAACAGGATATTCGCCAGGAGATCGACATGGAGCCGCACGGGCAATACTGGCTGCCGGGGCTGGACCGGCCGCAACGAGGACAGAGTGACCGCGGCGCGCTGGTGATGGATTACGACGACACCCTCATTGCCCGAGAAGTGGTGCGGCGGCCCCAGCGAATTCATGTGGTGTCGCGTCCCCTGGTGGAAGGCGGAGCCTTGCCGGAGGCCCATCGGCGCGCGGCCCTGCAACTGCCGCCCTTAGTTCCTGCGAAGTTGCGCGCATTGGCGGGTCAATGGCGGGCTTCGGTCAAGACCGATGGCGATGTCATCCAGACCGCCCTGGTCTATTTGCGCAGCCAGGGCTTTACGTACACTCTCGATCCGGGGGAGTTCAATGGTCCGGATGGCTTTGAGGAGTTTTGGTTTCGCAGGAAGACGGGATTTTGCGGCCATTACAGCGCCGCCTTTGCCACCATGATGCGACTGGCGGGAATACCGACGCGGGTGGTTATGGGTTATGTCGGGGGAACCTGGAATGAACGGGGCAATTATCTGCTGGTGCGCCAGTCGGATGCCCACGCCTGGGTCGAGATCTGGCTGGACTCGAATGGCTGGACTCGCATTGACCCGACGGCCGTGCTGGTCCCGAACCGCTTGAATTTGGATTTGCAAGGCTCTTTGTTAGGCGATGAGGAGGCCCTGAACCGGCAGCGCAACAGCCTCTGGTGGCGTACCTACCAATCCGCGCGAATGTTTTGGGACAATGTCAGCTACCAATGGAACACCTATGTCATTCGGTTTGATGAAGAGTCGCAGGTGGAGTGGCTCAGTTATCTCGGCATGAACTGGCTAAGCCAGGGGCGTCTGCGCGGACCGGTTTTGCTGAGCGTGTCCGGGGCCTTTGTCATCGTGTCGTTAGGCCTGTTGGCTCTGTGGTTGCGGCGGCCCGCGCGTCACCGTGATCCGTGGGCGCGCGCCTGGCAGCGGTTCTGCCGGCGGCTTGTCCGGCTTGGGATTCCCGAGCGTCAATTGAGCGAAGGGCCGCTGGCCTATGCGCGGCGCGTGGCCCCAGATGCACCAGCAATCTCCGGTGAGGTTTTGCGCCTGGCCGGCATTTACGCCGCCGCTCGTTACGGCGAGCAGGACGGCTCATTGAGGGAGTTTTATCGGTCCGTTCGCCGCTTGAAGGCCAGGCGTGATTCTAGAGTTTGACCGTGAATTCATCTTTGGCCGTCACGGACTCAGCGAAGGCCACGAGCAACCGGACGACCTGCTCTACATCCCGCAAATCGGCCATTTCCACGACGCTATGCATGTAGCGCAGGTGCAATGAGACGAGGGCGCTGGGGATGCCGTGCTGCTGGTTGAAGATCACATCGGTGTCCGTGCCGGTAAAACGGGAGGAGGATTCGTGCTGCAACGGGATGTCCTCTTTGCCGGCGACGTCGATCAAGCGCTTCACCACTTCGACATGGTTGGCGCTGCCATGAGTCAGGCTGGGGCCGCCGCCTAATTTCACTTCCCCGTGTTTTTTGAAATCAATCCCTGGAGTGTCCGTCGCGTGCGTCACATCGAGCACGACCGCGACATCCGGCATGAGGCGATGCGCGGCCATTTTCGCGCCATGCCCGCCGATTTCCTCCTGTACGGCGTTGACGGCGATGACGGTCACGGGCAGGCGCTTTTTGCGTTTGCTGAGACGGGCGAGCACTTCGGCGATGATGAAACCGCCCACCCGATTGTCGAGGGCGCGGCCAATCAACTTGGTGTCCCCCAATTCCTCGACGGTGTCCGCATACACGGCGGGATGTCCGACGCGGATGCCTGCCTTCGCCACGTCCGCGGCGCTGCTGGCGCCGATGTCCATGCATAATTCGTGCACCTTCGGCACCTTTTCGTCCTCGCGATCGCGAATGTGGATGGCGATGTTGACGATGACGCCGCGCACGGTGCCTTTGTCTCCCAGAATATCCACACGCCGCCCGCGCGCGGTCGCTACATCGCTGCCGCCGATGCGGTCGACGTGAAGGAAGCCTTCCTTGGAGATGTACTTGACGATGTAACCGATCTCGTCGGCATGCGCTTCGAACATGACACGCTGCCGATTACCACGCGCCTGCCCTTGCCAGGCATCATGATCTTCGTGCATGGCGTCAATTCAGACGGCGAATGGTATGACGAGGC
>JAXMIV010000802.1:0-6240 GCA_034377045.1 Prosthecobacter sp.
CTTCAGTCCCCGCAGACCTCCCGAGTTCTCGGCGACATTGCCACCGATCGTCGAAATCTTCATCGAGCCGGGATCAGGCGGGTAAAACAGGCCGACTTTGGCCGCCGCGTCGTCGATCTCCTTGGTGATCACGCCGCACTGGGCACGCAGGGTCAGGTTGCTTTCATCCACCTCGATCAGGCGATCCATGTGCGTCAGGCACAGCACCAGGCACCCAGCCACCGGCACACTGCCACCGCTCAGACCCGTCCCGGAACCGCGCGTGACAATGGGAATACCGGCATCCCTCGCCAGCCGCACGCAGGCCGCCACCTCCGCCGAAGTGCGCGGGAAAACCACCACGCCTGGCTTTACCTTCAAGGCGGCCGTGCCGTCAAAGCTGTAGGGCACGATATCCTCCGCCTTCGTGAGGACTCGATCGGAGGCGACGGCGGCACGCAGGGCCTCGACAAAAGCAGGGGTGGCACAATTCACAGCGGCGAGTCTGGCAAGACAGCCCTCGCACGCAAGTCCGGAGCGCCATCACTTCCACGACCGCCGGCGACGGCGCCGCCGCTGGGTCCGCCAGATGCCCATGACGACAGTAATGCCCACGACTGCGGAAAACCCTCCAATCACAAATACTCCCGGTAACATGCCGAAAATCTAGCCCAAAAATCTCTTTTTGCCCGACTTTTGGCACCTCCTGCGTGAAGAATCCGTCATACGGCGATCAGCGAAGACTGGCACAGCCGCGTGTACAGGCCGCCCTTTTCGATCAATTCGTCATGGGTCCCCTGCTCGATGATCTTCCCCTGCTCAAGCACATAGATGCGGTCGGCATGGCGGACGGTGCTGAGCCGATGGGCGATAACAAAGCTGGTACGGTTTTGCATCAGGCGATCCAGGGCTCCCTGGATCTGCCGTTCGGTTTCCGTATCCAGGCTGGCCGTCGCTTCATCCAGCAGCAGAATCGGTGGATTGCGCAAAAGGGCGCGCGCGATCGACAGTCTCTGCTTTTCGCCAACGCTCAATTTCACACCGCGCTCACCGACCCGCGTATCCAACCCTTCGGTTAGGCGTTTAACGAAGTCATCGGCATTGGCGTCCGCCAGTACCCGCCAGAGTTCCTCATCCGTGGCATCGCGGCCGCCGACCAGCAGGTTATCGCGCACGGTGCCGTTGAACATGAAGCTCTCCTGCGTCACATAGCCAATGCTGCGCCGCAGAAAGCCCTTGTTGATCTCATGAACGGGGACGCCGTCGATCGTGATCACCCCTTCCTCATACTCATAGAATCGGGTGAGCAAATTCACCAATGTCGACTTGCCTGCGCCGGTCGGCCCGACCAGAGCGATGGTTTGCCCGGGCAGCGCTTCCAGATTGACATGATGCACTGTCGGCGCCGCACGCTTGGCGCCCGCTTTGCCGGTTTCGGTCAGGTAACTGAAGCTGACGTTTTCAAAACGTACATGGCCTTTCACCGCTTCCAGAGGCCGGCCGGATTCCATATCGTCCTCCGGTTCCGCATCCAGGATATCAAAGACCCGCTCACCCGCCGCGCGGCCGGACTGCAGGATCTGATTGAGTTGATGCAGACTTTCGATCGGGTCGTAGAAGAATTTCAGCAACATCAGAAACGCGGCGAGGTCGCCCTTCTGAATCTCTCCCGTCATCAGTTTGTGCGCCCCCACCCAGAGCACGATCACCAAACCGGCGGCCGTTAGAAAATTCATGCCGGGCCGGTAGATCGCCCAGACGCGCATGACATGCAGGGTGGCGCGCCGCAGGGCATTGCTCGACTCATTGAAACGCTGGTGCTCATCCGGCTCCCGCGCATAAGCCTTGATCTGGCGCATGCCCGCGACGTTGTCATGCAGCAGCGAGTTCATCGCGCTTGTGGCCCTGCGAACCTTGCGGTGGCGGTGTCTGGAGGTCTTGGTGTACAGCAGCGCCCCAGCCATCAGGAAAGGGATCGGGATCATCGCATAGAGCGCCAGGGTCGCATCCGTGCGGAACATGAAGATGCCCACCACGGTGATCTGCAGCACCGACACCAGGCCCTGCTCGATGCCGTCGATCAATACCCGTTCCACCGCGGGAATATCTTCCGCCACCGTCGTCATGATGTCGCCGGTGGGCCGGTTGTCGAACCAGCGCAGTGGCAGCGATTGCAGGCGCGCATAGATATCGCTGCGCAGATCGTAGATGACCTTTTGTTCAAAGGTGTTGTTAAGCTGGATGCGCAGGCTGTTGAACAGATGCTGGGCAAAGTAGGCGCCGAGGGCGGCGAAGACCAGCGGCGTCAGCCGGTCCCATTGCTGGCCCGGCACCACCACATCCATCACCTCTCGAGTGACGGCGGGAAAGACCACCACCATGAGCGTTCCCATCACCGCGCACAAAAGCTGCGCGACGGCCATCAGTGGATAACGGCGGAGGTAGGAAAGGACGCGAAAGACGGTTTTCAAGATTTGCGGCGGCTGGGAAAGTGGACAGTCAATATACGATGGCAATGCGGCAGATCGACCCCTTCTCGAAAAAATTGCCCGCGTGAATCGGCCGACGCGGAACGAATGCCTCCTGTTCGTCAACTCACATTCCCTCGCCCACTCCCACCTCCGCCTCATCCGCCTCATCGCGCGCCGCCAGCATCGCCCGGTGGCTGTGATACTCCGCGATGATGTCATCCATCTCCATCAAACTGCTGACGTGGGAAAACCGATTCCGCAAAAACTTCCCGCCCGGGATCGACCGCGTGTACTGCATCAACCGGTTGCGCATCGAGCGCAGAATTTCAAACTCGCCGCCGTGCCGGCTGTTCGCGATCGCCAATTCGCAATGCCTCCGCATCAGTCCGAACCGCTGCTCCACCGTCGCCGGCGCCGCATGCATTCCCGTCGTGAGGTAATGCTTCGCTTCCTGAAACACCCACGGATTCGCCATCGCCGCGCGGCCGATCATCACCCCGCGCACATTCGTCTGCGCCCGCCGCACCTCCACGTCGCTGCCGCTGGTGATGTCGCCATTGCCGATCACCGGCACCTTCACCGCATCCGCCACCTGCCCGATCACTTCCCAATCCGCCTCCCCGGTGTAGCCCTGCGCCCGTGTACGGCCATGCACCGTGATCGCCTGCATGCCGCAGTCTTCCAGAATCCGCGCCACCTCCACCGCATTGACGCTGTTCGCGTCCCAGCCGATGCGCATCTTCGCTGTCACCGGGATCGGCACCGCCTTCGCCACCTCGCGCGCCACACTCGCCAGTATTGGGCAATCCTTCAGCAGCGATGACCCGCCATTCTTCGACACCACCTTGTTCACCGGACAGCCAAAATTGATGTCGATAAAATCCGGCTGCTTCCAGTCGATGATCTTGCGCGCCGCCTCGCCCATGCGCACGCCATCCGCGCCAAACAGTTGCACGCCCACAGGCCGTTGAGCCTCATCAAACTCCGTGTAGTGCCGGGTCCGGTCATCGCGCTGCAGAATCCCTTCCGCCGAAACAAACTCCGTCACCATCACATCCGCGCCGAGTTCCTTGCACAGACCGCGGAAGATCACGTCCGTCACTCCCGCCATCGGGGCGAGGTACAGCGGAAAACGATCATTGGCGAACCAAGGCAGCATTCGTCAAACTAGTGCAAATTGCATATTCCGGCAAGGTTGGTGCTTGCGCTTATCAAAGGATACGCTGGAATCACCCACCATGAACGAGGAAATGCAGCAGTTGAAGGCGGAATTGGCCATGACTCCGCCCTCTCACTCCGTCATGCAAGCTGACCCGCGCGTCTCCGCCGTCGAACTCGCCGGTTCCCACGAGCCCGGTGCTCATGGCAAAGATGGCGCCGAAGCCCGTGTGGCGCGCTTCTGTGAGCAGGCCTTCACCAGCCCCGAATCCGCCCGCACCGGCAGCACCGCCCTGCTCCAGGCCTTCGATGACAGCGGCCTGTGGCTCGCCAACCTCGTGCAACCGCAGCAACTCGTCGCCGAACTCCGCCAGTCCTGCTCCACCCTCACCCTTGTCATCGTCACTCAGTGGACCCGCCAGGGAGAGACCCACAAGCTCGCGCGGCTCGGCACCGCCCTCATGGATGCCTCCCCGCCGCTGACCACGCATGAAGGTGGCCAGGTCTGCGCCCTTCTCGCCACCCTGCTCGGCATCCTCCGGCCGCCGCGCGCCCAGGGCCTCCTCGAAATCGCCCGCCCGTTGCTCAAAGATTCCGTCGATCCCCATCTGCTGCGCGAAGCTCGCGAATGGGTCAACCTCGGCCGCATCCTCGAAGCCACCCCGCCTGAAGATCGCTTCTTCTGGAACCGCCGCCTCCGCGAACCCGATGACGATTGGGATTGGGACACCCCCGAAGCCCGTGGCGCCCTCCGCCGCCTCGCCCCCCTCCTCGCCTCCCGCACTCAGGAAGACCTCTCCCGCTTCCAATCCACCGTCCCGCCCTGCTGGTGGGACCTCCTCCGCGATCCGCCGGAGACCTTCGGCGCTCCTCATCATCCTGGCTATCCCCAAATCGTCAGCCTCGGTCAACCCGAGTCCGCCCGGCTTGCCTATCCCGGTTCATTGGAGCCTAGCCACGCTGGCTACCCCAGTTACCCAAACCCGTCCCAGCCGCCCTACTTCGGCGCAGCGGACTCGTTCCGGTTCGGCAACGTGCGCATCCCCAATTTCGCCTTTGGCCTCGCCACCGGCCTCAGTTGCATGGCCCTGGTCACCTGGTACGTCGTCAGCCAGGCAATCCCCCGCACCCCCGCCGCTACCCCAGCCCTCGCCGCCGCCCCTCTCCCGCAGACGCCACCGCCTTCCCTGCCACAAGCGCCGCCCACACCCGTTTACGCACCGACCGGCCTCGCCGAGCTTCCCGCGCCCATCCCCCAGCCCGCAACCGTGGCCGTCACCCCGGTTGCCGTCGCCGAAACCCGGACTCACGTCCCAGCGCCTGCGCCGGCCATGATTGCGCCTCCAGATTCCAACAATCCCCAGGCCTTCCGGCGTCAGGCGACGATGGGTCAGATCATCCAGCAGAATCCCAAACTCCTGCGCCTTCATAACCTCATCAAAAACGGCACCCTGCGGGAAAACGAAGCCATCCTCAACGGCCAGACCACCATCCCCTCCTTCTCCCAAACCGATTTCGAGGACCTCACCCGCCTGCTCATGCTCGATGCTCCCGAGCAACCCCAAGTGCGCATGGCCGTCGCCAAGATCGCCGCCCGCACCCTCTCCCCCGCCCAACTCCTCTCCACCCTCACCCTCTGCATCTACCCCGGCTCCCCCAACGCCACCGAAGCCCGCCAGGCCGCCCGCCTCGCTCTCGAACTCAACAGCGAAGCCCTCACCTCCGCCGACCGCCAGGCGCTGGAAGCGCTAAACTCACCACTGGCGCAGAATGGGAATTGAGGACTCGCGCAATTGAGCCTCGGCACTTCGCCCGGTCAGCCTAACTAAAAACGCAACAAAGTTCCTTCAGCGAGCCCCAAACCAATTTGCAGTTTGCAATTTTCATTTTGCAATTCTCTGTCTGCCCCGTGCGCATCGGCCTCGTCCGTCATTTTGAAGTCAAGAAACCTCTGCCCCGCGGCTGGATGACTGCGGCCCAGTTGGTGCAGTGGCGGGAGGAGTATGAAGCGGCGGAGGTCACCGTCGGCGCCGTCGACCTCTGCGGTCACTCCTGGACCCACTGCTGGGCCAGCGACGCCCCGCGCGCCTGGATCACCGCCCAGACCGCCCACTCGGGCACCATCGTCCCTTTCCCCCAGCTTCGGGAGGCGGAGACCGTGCAGTTCCCGACCGGCAACTTGAGCCTGCCCGTGTGGTGCTGGCATTGGCTGTTCCGCCTCGCCTGGGCCACCGGCCACGCCTCGCAGCGGTCCGCGCGCGATGCCTTCCTGCAACGCGTGCGCGAGATGGCCGAAAAGCTAGCGGCGCAGGAAGAAGACACCCTGGTCGTCTGCCACGCTGGCCTCATGTACTTCCTCCGCAAAGAACTCCTCCGCCGCGGCTTCACCGGCCCCAAATTCAAAATCGCCCCGCACGCCCGCCTCTACGTTTTCGAAAAGGCGACAGGGCCGTCGACACTTCGACCCGGCGGAGCCGGAACCAAGACTTTACAGGCATGAGATACTGGCGGGATGAAGAGGCTCAGCAACCTCACCGCAGTTGGATCTGGAGTGCAGGGTATCCCCATCGCTTCCCTTTGAACCCCAACGCCTTACGCACTCAAAAGCCCAATGGGGACAAAAATCCCCAAT
>JAXMIV010000803.1:0-2999 GCA_034377045.1 Prosthecobacter sp.
CTCGCTTTGAACCATGGCGTTCGATTGCCGGAAGATGGATTGCACCGTCGGCATGAGGATGCGCTTTTCAATCAGCAGTTGCTGCGTTTCCGGTGGCAGCGCCGCGAGGGTGGACAGGATCGCGCGCAAAAACGGCTGATCAGATCCTGATGACCCTTGCGAGACGATGGTCGTGGCGTTGTTCAGCAGGTAAAGATCACCGTAACCACCCACGCCATTGGCGCCTGGATCATAGTCCTGATGCTCCGGGTAAACAAACAATTGGTTAGCCAGGTACTGCAGCATCAGAAAGCGTGGCCCGCTCGGGTTTGTCTGATAAATGCGCGGCAGGCTGCCGCCATCGGCGGCGGCGGCGGCCATCGAGCAATTGCCCACGGTTGCTGTTGGGCGCAGCATTTCCGCCGGGCCCTTGGCTGGACCGCTCTTGTCATCGGGTTTGAAAATCTGAAGCTGCGGATACACCGCCGTGTTCAATGGCGAATGCCCCCCATCCCGATTTTCGTAGGTGATGTTGGACAGGCCCGCGGCCCGGCCCTTCCCATGCCATTCATTGAGCAGGCGGCCGACCGTGTCATCGCGGGTGGTGACCTGGCCTTGGACTGAACCCGCCAGCGTCAGCATCGCCAGCACCCGCACGCACCAGCCGCGCCTGCCTGAGTCAAGTTTGGACCTGTATCGCCTCACTGGTCTCAGAGTTCATGCGGCAGACTAGGATGTCAATGTCATCGCACGCAGGCGACAAGACTGTGCTTGCGCGTCGTTGCGGTTCAAGATTAGAGTCGGCGCTTATTCCCCTAATTCCTATGAGCGCCCCACAAGCCGAGCCGAAAAAATCCTCCTGCCTCGCCATTGGCGGGTCTGGCTGTCTCATCATCCTCATCCTCCTGGTCGCGGGTGCAGGCATCGGTTGGATGAAGTATGGAGATCAGATCAAGGAAAAGTTCGGCGAATTCCAGAAAGATCCGGAACGCGCCGCGGCGATGCTCATTCTCAAGGTCAACCCCGACATTGAGATCATCAAAATCGATGACGAGAAGCGGCAGGTCACCTTCAAGATCAAATCTTCCGGCGAGACCATCACCACCACCTTTGCCGCCCTTGGCAAAAGCAAGATGACCTACAACAACGGCAAGACCGAGATCCAGGGCCTCGAAAGGATCACTCCTGAAGCTGCCACGGCTCCCGCTCCCGACGCCCCTCCGCCTCCGCCCGCGCCCGCGCCCCCTGCACCTGCACCTGCACCTGCACCTGCACCTGCACCTGCACCTGCACCTGCACCGAAGGCGCCCTAACCCCGCTCATACAGCGCCGCGGGATCGGCCGCCGCCAATTCGATCAGATAGCTGGCGAACTTCTTCGCCAGCAGTTCGAAGTATTGGCGGCCCTTCTCGGCCGTTGAATGCTGCGGATCGCCGGAGCCCGTGTCATTCGTGGCCTGCGTCCACGCGCGTTGCGCCCAGGCCCATTTCTCGCGGACGGCTTTGAGCTTCGAAAGATTGTCCGTGCCCGGGCCCCAATCTTCCTTCGGCAGCACCAGGTGCGGCTGCAGATGCAGGAGCAGGCTGGTTTCGCGCTCATCGGCATGATCGCCCAGGATGTCGAAAATCGCCTTGCCGCTGTCCATGTGAAACCAGTTCACCAAACTCAGGAACACCTTCGGATGCCGGGCCTGCAACTCGCGCAGGATCTGCCGGAAGTCATTGCCGCCGTGCCCATTGAGAATCACCAGCTTCGGCACCCCCACGCCCTCCAGGGAGCCGATGATGTCTTCCAACACCGCCGTCTGCGTGCTCGGGTTCATGTTGATGCAGAAAGGAATATCAAGCTGCCCCGTCTGCACGCCGAAGGGGATGTTCGGCAGCACCGCCACCTTCGCCCCCGCCTCCCAGGCGATGCGGCCCGCCTCGGCGCAGATCGCCTCATTTTGTAAACTGTCCGTCGCATACGGCAGGTGCCAGTTGTGCGCCTCCGTTGCCCCCCACGGCAGCACCGCCACCTCATAAGCCGTCGCGTGGACGTGTTTCCAATTCGTTTCAGCAATGATCCAGGGGCGGGGTGTGGCAGAAGACATGGCGGCAGGAGGATACGGAGCTTTTCATCATGCACATGCAACTGAACCACGCCAAAACATTCATCAAGCCGCACAGCTTATCGAGTTTCACGAGAAAGACCCCGAGTACCGGCCCGCGATCATAAGGGCGCTCACCAATATCTGAAGTGGTGGTTCGCGCCGGCTTGGGCAGCGCGCAGCAAAAGTGGTCCGCATAGTCCTCTATGCGGGAATCGCAGGCCTAATTGGACACCTTTCCAGAACCTGCACAGGGGACTGTGCAGACCCCTTTTCTTGCGCAAAATCGCATGGCCTGCCGGGTCGTAGGATGGCTGTGGCGCAGCCCGGCCGTCCCCTTGCGAGCTGGCAAGGTCCGAACCGGCCTCACCCCGATGAGCGTTCCCTCCGGGAAAAGCAGGAAGTTCTTCGAAGACCATGCACGACGAGACGATGCGATGAAGGATCGTTGAACCATTTCACCTGTTGCCGCCACTCCGGTTAGGTGGCATTTTACCCATTCAATATGAATACGTCTCTCACTGGCGACGTCCTGGAGAGGCGAATCTACGACCTCCTCCAAGCAGAAATCGACGCCGGGCGCTTTTGGGCAAAAAAGGCAAACTGCAAGCTCTTCTGGAAGAAGGGCTACTTCTCCAAAGATCGCAACACTGAGATCATCTTTGACGTCGCTATTGAGATCTACCTTCCGGACGCCACGGAGTACTCCTGCCTTGTTCTGATCGAGTGCAAGAACTTCGCCCGCAATGTTTCCGTCGGCGTTGCGGAGGAGTTTTTCGCCAGGGTACAGCAGGTCGCCGCGGCCAATTCAAAAGCGATTCTTGCGACCACCTCGGCTTTTCAAACCGGCACCCTCGAGTTTGCCCGCTCCAAGGGCATCGGACTGCTGCGCTACTTTGACCCCGGCGAACTGAAATGGGAACTCAAACGC
>JAXMIV010000804.1:0-3310 GCA_034377045.1 Prosthecobacter sp.
CTGCTTGCGCTTGGTCACGTCCGGAGAGGCGTTGATGCGCTTGTGCCAGACTTCACGGTCGGTGATGTAAAACTGCTGCGGGGTCATCTTTTCCAACTCCGCGATGTCCTTGACGCCGAATCGCTCCAGCATCGCCGCTTCCTCGGTCATGGTGGGGGCGGTCTTGATGATGGCGACGGTTTCCTTCTGCTTGCGCTCCAGTGAACTCGGCAGCAGCAGGCTGGCGGCAGTCTCCCATTCCTGGGCCACCACGCAGCCGAGGTACTTCTTCACCAGCGCGGCCACAGGATGATCGAGCGGCAATTGCGCAGAGAATGAATTGCCTGCAAGGGCAAGAAAGCTCAGGGCCAGGGAAAGACGGAACAGGGGACGTGCGGGATGCATAAGAACGCTTAGACCAACAATGAACCGAAAGGTTCAGGGCGAGTCTCTAGCCCTGCCCTCTTCCCCCGTCAAATGGAGAAAGCCAGCCCACCCACCTTGGGCGTACCTTGCCTCTCCGGAGGCGAGGATCAGTCACCCTGAGTCCAGCCATGAGCCAACACCTCGGCTCTGGAGAGCCAAGCTACGCCGGGTAGCGCAGGCCAGGCGTTGTCACGAACCCGCTTGCCTCCCTCCAAAACCTCGTCCAAATCCGTAGTTTAAGTGAATCTCGAAAGGAGAATTGGGAGATTCCTTGAAGCCTCTAAAGCATGACCCAATCGACCCCTCGCCTCTGGCTCGCACGTGACGGCCACGTCCACGGCCCCTATGACCTTCCTCAACTTCAGGAAATGGACGCCCATGCCGAATTGTTCAAGACCGACAGCTTCTGCCGCGAGGGCGAGGAGGATTGGATGTCCTATCCCGATTGGCAAGTGAGCCTTCAGGCCAAGGCGAAGCAGACGGTCATCCGGCAAAAGGGGTCAGGATCATCAGAGGTCAGTCACAAGACGAAGAAATTCAAACTGGCCCCGCCACCGATGCTCGCCTCACTGCCGCCGGCCAAAAAGGCCGAGCCACCTCCGGAGCGAAAAATCGCCGATGCTTCTCCCGCCCCGGAAGCCCGGGCCGATTCCCACGTGCACACCGATCCGCAGCGCCGCCTCACCCGAATGGTGGAAGCTTTGAACGACCACCGCCGCGGGCACGCCCACCGCCACCCCTTCTACTTTACCGAGCCCCAGCAGTTGGCCGACGTCATCACCTGGCTTGATGCCCACCACCGAGGTTGGGATGCCCCCGTCAGCACGGTGAGCGAGATTCTGGACCAGTGGTTCATTCCCGCCCTCGCCTTCGTCAAACCCGACACCGTCAAGCCCAGCCACCGCAGTGATTTCGGCCCGGGCCGCCCGTGGCGGAGCCTTGAGTGACAAAAAGAATGAACGGCGCAGCCGAGCTGCCACGTTCTCGCTATCTTTTCAAACCATGAAACCCCAATTCGCGTTCCTTGCACTTTCGCTGCTGACGTTGCCAACCTTTGCCGCCGACGATGCCGGACTCATCGAATCGCGCGGCACGCTGCTTTTTGCCGATGAATTCAACCGCGACGAATCCACTTCTGACAAGGAGGAGATCGGTGGCGGCTGGACCAGCAACAGCGCCTGGCGGGCGAAAGGCCACAAGCAGGTGGACCTCAAGGAGGGCGCGATGTCGGTCACCAAACATGCCGAAGCCGATCACGGCGTGGCGATCTTCCACAACGTGGCGTTTCAGGATGGCGCGGTGCAGTTGAAATTCAGACTCGCCGCTGGCGATGATCTCGGACTCGATTTCGTGGATCGCGAACTCAAGACCGTCCACGCCGGCCATCTTTGCCTCGCGCGGGTGACCTTGAAAAATATCAGCCTAACCGATTCCAAGACCGGCGGCATGGACAATGCAATTCGCGAACGGCGGGAGAAAGGTGACAAATCACCCGAACTGGCCAAGCTGCTCAAGAGCAAGACCACCAGCTTCCCGCTCAATCTCAAAGCTGACGACTGGCACACCCTTCTGGTCGTCGTGGAAGGCGATATGATGCGCGCGACGGTGGACGGCACGTTGATCGGTGAGTTCAAGTCCGAAGGCATCGCCCATCCCACCAAGCGGATGATCACTCTCGCGGTGAACAAGTCCGCGGCAGTGGATGACGTGAAGGTGTGGAAGTTGAAATAGTGTCATGACCCCTCGCCTCTCTTCATCATGTCTCGCCGCCGGCATCGTCTTGATCGCGGCAGTTCTTTTTGCCGCCGACAATGCAGGAAAGGGACGGCTTCTGCTTGAAGAGCATTTCAATGCTCCGACGCTGCCCTCCACGTGGACACCGGGAGGACGGCCAAACTCCTTTAGCATCGCCGATGGCGCGCTCCAGGCCAGCGCGCTTCCGGACGACTCCCACGGCCCGTCCATAGGCGTGCCGCTGAAGGGCCAAAATTTTACGGTGACATTTCGCATGAAATTCACCAAGCCTGGTTACTTCCTGTTTCTGATCGATGGCGAAACACCCTTTGGCGAAGTGGATCACCTGCTGCGCTTTGTCCTCACGGACAGCCATGCGCAACTCGCGCAGGATCGGGGCACCTTGAAATCCAAAATGGCGCAGGCGAAGCAGCGCGCCAAGGCGGGCGGGAAGTTGGTGCCTGGAACGAAGGGACAGCTCGCCGATCCCGAGTTTCATCGCACCGAAATGCTGGCCAAGGAATCAACGAAAATCGCCGGTGGTGGCTGGCACGAGGTGTTGATCGAGCAGCGCGGCAACGAAGTGCGCGCGCAGGTGGACGACCTCCTGGTGTTGCGCGGCAACGGGACCGTCATCGATGGCAAGAAGTCCCGCATCGTCTTTCTAATCGGCAATGCCGGCACAGTGCTCGTGGACGACGTGCGCGTGTGGGAAAACGAAGCCGAACCGTGAGGGGCGCTTGGGAACATCATCCCACCAGGATCAATTCGTGAAAAGACCGGGTGCCCGGCGCAGAAAGTCGGAGATGATGAACAGAGTGGGCAGCAAACAAGCCACACTCAACACCCTACTTATTACGCCTCCGCGCAGGAAGGTGTAGATAAAGCAGCTGTCAGCGAGCGCGGTCAGAATGAGGGCAATGATGAGAACATTCACATAGCCACCCTTGGCAAGGGTAACGGACTGGAAACCCAGCGCGAGAACCAGCAGAAGCAGCCCCGTGGCAAAGGCCATGACCAGCTTCGCCCACCGAGGTGTGCCAGTTTTCCGGTCCAACTGCGTTGTTCCGGCTTCATTCATGGCGGATGGCCTAACGAATTACGCATTCGCATCCACCGCCTTCTTCAAACTGGAAATGACATCGGAGATTTTCATCTCGATGCGTTCGCG
>JAXMIV010000805.1:0-7286 GCA_034377045.1 Prosthecobacter sp.
CGTGTCGAGAGCGGCGACCAGCGCCGGTGTTTCCAAGAGCGTCAGATCAACCACGGGACGCAGTTTCTTGCCGCGGGGGAAGACGCGATAGATGCGGCCCATCGTGTCACCGGCTCGCGGGTCGATTTTGGCCAGGCGATCAGCGGGAATCCAGCGCGTGTGTTCGATCACGGCACGATACATGTCCACGACGTAAAGCGCGCCGTCGGGCCCGGTGCGAATCTGCACAGGGCGCGTCCAATTGTCGGCGGAGGCCAAAAATTCGGTGCTCGATTCACCCTCCGGACGATGCGCTTCAAACGTTGCCCCATGGGGATCGAGCCGGTACCGGCGAACCAGATTGTGCGCGACTTCGCCGATGAAGGCGTTGCCGGCAAATTCAGCACCAAGCAGCACGTCGCGATAAATGCCGAGGCCGCAGGCGGAGGTGATGTGCCCTTGCGAAACCGGGTTGTTAAACCGTTCCAGCGTCCGGCTGGCCGGGTTGAGTTCCGCCTGGTTTTCTTCGAAGGGGAGATAGACGGTGGGTGCCGGGCCAGGCACATGCGGGTTGCGGCGCACGTTAGGGTCAGGCATTGGAAAATGCGAGATCCAACGGCTGTTGCTGCAACCGAACCAGTTGTCCCAATCATCGCGGACGCGGCCCTGCTGGGTGAGGCCGGAGACGAGTTGCAGTTCGCCCGTGTCGGGATTGAAGCGCACATCGCGTCCGCTGATGTCCACCACCGCGCCGGTTTTCTCGCTGCGGATCTTTCCGCCCAGCAGGCCGTTGGCGCCGTGAATCCAGTTGTCGAGTCCGAGCGTGAGGCTGTTGATGCGCGCGTTGTAGTTGTCGGTGTAGAAGCCGGTGAAAAGTTTCTCCACCTTGTCCGCTTTGCCATCGCCATTGGTGTCCTCGGCATACAAAACGTCAGGAGCCGCGCAAACAAGGGCGCCGTTGCGCCAGCAGGTGATGCCGGTGGGAAAGGGAATGCCCTCAAGGAACAAGGTCGATTTGTCGCAACGTCCGTCGCCGTCAGTGTCGGTGAGAATCTTGACGCGCCCGCCGGGTTTCCAGTTGCCATCCATGCCGTTAGGGTAATCAGGCTGCTCAACCACCCACATCCGGCCGCGCGCATCCCAGTCAATCGCCACCGGATCCATCACCAACGGTTCCGCGGCCGCGAGCTCAATAACGAGGTTGTCATGCGTCTTGATCGCCGCCAGGGAATCGGCGGGTGCTTTGGGCGGTACATCCGCGCGATAGCTTGAGAGGTACTCCTTCGGCAAGATCTCATGCGCCGCGCCGATGATGCGATCCTCGATGCCCGGCGCGAATTTATTAGGCCGGTCATAATAGACCATTGCCGACCCGCCTTCATAGCCGCCTTCGGCCAGGACACGCCGGGAAGGGATGTAGCAAATAGCATCGTTGCAGTAGCCGTTCACCCAAACCCGGGCGGCATCAAATTCAATCTTCAATCGCAACTCATAGTCCACCGTCACTTCCCCCGGAAGAAAGAACATCGCCAGATCACGGCCAAAGGTCCAGGCCTGCACGCGATAGGGCAGCTCAGTCGAAAGCTTTTCCCCACGATCCAGCCGTGCCAGATTCTTCCGCGCGGCATAAGCGGTGGGTTGATTGGCGCCGGTCGCGAGCTTTTCCCATTCCTCGCGCGAAGGCAACGGCTCCAGCGGCAGGGAGATAATCTTCACCTTGCAGGCGACCTTGCCACGAAGGGGTTTATGCTCCGCTTTCAACAAACGCGACACCTCAGCTGCAATTTCTTCACCGTGTTGAACTGCGAGTTCGACGGTGCCACGCGGATGCGGGTTCTGGTCAGCGCCACAGCCAATGCCAATCAAAGCCACAACACCGGGATGATCGCGTTCGATGGCCGCCATCGCGGTGCCCGGCCAGTCGCCATGCACCTGATTGAAACTCAGCGTGGTGGCATGACAGGCGTAGTTGGCAAACACGGCGCGCAACACTCCCTCGGGACTATGAACGAACATGGCCGGCAGCGAATGATCCACGGGGCCGCCCCAGCCGGCGCGGCGATTGCGCGCAAAGTTGGCGCTGCCCACGGCCCACGAAAGCTTGCCTGGCTTGCGATCGGCCAGTGCGGCGAGTGCGACCTGTTCCAGCTTTGCGGTTAGTTCCCGCGAGTAGCGTTCGATGTTGGCCTGATGTGCGGCGGGAACGTCCGTGCTGAAAATGTTCACCAACGCGCCTGCGAGACACGGCCCGCAATGGGTGTGCGAAAAGCAGAGGGCCAACCGGTCGGGTTTGATTCCGGCCTTTGCGGAAAGGCGCGATGCCACCTCCGCCCGCATCGCATCGGGAATGCCACAATTGTCGATCGTGATCAACACCGCCGGTTCACCGGCATCGGCGCCGAAGGCCAGCGCCTTGGCCCAGATACGCAAAGCGACGCCTTCCGATTCCTCCCGGCGGTTGCCATAACCACTGAGGCGAATGGCGTATTCGGGAGTGATGTCCACCTTCGCCACTCCAATGTCGCGCGGGTCATTTCCACTCTCCGCCGCTCGCAGAAAGTCAGGTCCGCAAAAGAGCGAGACGAAGAGAGCCAAGGCAGTGAGGCGAGTATTGGAGAGCATAGGTTCAGTTATCGAGTTCTCAAATACGTGAACAGATCGCGCGTTTGCTCCGTCGTGAGTGCATTGAGCAGGCCTTCGGACATCTGACGGACCCCGGTGACCGCGAAAGCTTCCCGATCGAAGTGAGCCGCATCAAGCAGCGAGATGACAGCGGATGCGAATGAGCAGAGCGGCGCCGATCACGCCGACGAGATTGGAAACAAGGTCCCAGCCGGTGTTGTCGTAACCGCCCACATTGGTGTTGGGAATGGTGAGAACGGCGATGAATTCGACGACTTCATTGAGCGCGCCAAAGCCCATGCCGGCCGCCGCGCAGAGCGTGAGCATGCCGAAGGTGGGAGGAAGGGTGACGTACTTGGTGCGCAACAAGGAGGCGCTCAAGGCGTGCCAGCAAACCCAGGTGGTGACGCCGAAGCCGTAGGCGTGGACGACTTGATCGTACTTCAGCCGCTGAGGGATGATCCACAGGCTGTAGAGCACGTCATGGTCGCCATTGTACGGTAGGCCGGGCGGGACCGGCACGAGGCCGCCCGCCATGTGCAGAAGACCCCAAATGGACAGCGCCCACAGCAGTCCGCCGGTCAAGCGCACGCGCCAATGCACCACCGCCACGGCGGCGATGAGCACCAGCATGACGACGATGTAGAAGACGAACTCACGATTCCCCTGCACATACGAGCCGACGACCGCCGCAAGGATGTAGGCGGTGGTGAAAAGCAGGATGCGCCACAAGGGAGGCGGTGGAGGCGGGGAGGCGGCCATGAGCGCAGTTCAGCAGTTCCTGCCAAGGAATGCATGAACAAAATCAGCCCACGGCTGCATTCCTGGCGCAGCCACGGCTCAAGGGCTGAGCCTCAGAGGCCGGCGGCTTGTCTGGCTTCCTGAACGAGGCGGATGAAGCGGGTGCGTTCGCCGGTGGCGTCGGTGCCCTTGGCTTTGCTGGCGAGGTTCAGGACGAGTTGGTGATTGAGCTGGCCGGTCTGCGGGGCGCCGCGCAGGAGCATGCCGAAGCCGACGACGGAGCTTTCGAAAACGAAGTCTTCGCGAGCGGCCTGCCAGGACTGACCACGATCGAGCACGCGCAGCTTGGAGCCATCAAAGGGATCGACGGCCTGGGTGGTGAAGCGGGCGCCTGGAAGGGTGACGGTGGCGATCAGTCGGGCGCTGTCGGTGGCGCCGTTGGGAAGGTACTCATACCAAATGACGTGGGTGCCGGCGCTGCGCAGTTCGGCGGCGGGCTGACGGCGTTCGCAGAGCATGCGGTACTCGCGGACGTTGTTCGGATCAAAGGTGATCTGGAGCGGAAAGCTGTTGCCCGGAGACAGCGCTGCCGGTTGATCGGCGGGCAGTTGGACGGCGACGCGCAGGAGGCGGTTGGCCTCATTCCAGGGGCAGGTGGTGACATCGGCTTTCCAGGAATGGATGTAGAGATCGGGGCGCGCCTTGGCGCCGGCTTTGGGATCGGCAGCGGGCTTGACCGGTGCGGGCGAGGCGAAGAGTTCAGACTTGCCGTCTTTCGCCGGGAGAGGGCGGATTTGAGCGGGACGCAGGCCAAACTGGTCATTAGGCCGGCGGCTGGTGCTGACGAAGGCGTCGCTGCTGGGCGGGGTGGTGAAGCCGATGGCGACGACGAGCGCGGGTTTGGCAACAGGCGCCGGCGCTGGGGTCGGCGCGCTTGCAATGGTGGTTTTGACGGCTTGAGGCGCCACTGGAGCGGGTGTGGTGGCCGCAACCGTTGGGGGGGCGGGCGTCCGAATAACGGCCACCTCCGGCTTGGCTGGCGCCGGCAGCGAAACGGGGGACGGGGCGGGTTTCGTCGCGGCCAATTGGGGCGCGGCAGGGGCGGGCTTTACCGCGGGAGCGGGCGCCGGGAGCGGCATCTCGGGAGTGGTGGCTCGGGTGGCGGCGACCTGGGTTTGACCGGAAGGGAGGCCGCGGCCGAGCATGAAAGCCACACCCGTCAGGGCGATGATGGCTGCCGCTTTGGCGAAACCCCTGAAGGCGGGCCAAAAAACGGCGGGCCGCCGCCTCTGGATCTGCCGCGGTTGCATGGGCACGACGAGGCGCGGCACATGCGCGGGATGCAGGACGGCGTGGCGCTGGTCCGGCGAAAGGCGTTGCTGGGGGATGGGCGCGCCCTGGCGCAGGGCATCCGTGAGGGCTTCGACCTGCTCCAGTTCCGACAGGGCGGCAGGCAGTGTCGCCAGCAGGGCGTGGACGTCCGCAGCCTGGGGGGCGGAGAGCTCACCCAACGCGTAAGCGGTGAGTTCAGGTGAGTCGTTGGGGGGGGTGTTCATGAGAAGATTGAGGGCGCACGTTCAGTTCGCGATTCAGCAGGTCCCGTAGCTTTTTAATGGCCATGTGCATGATGAATCCGACGTTGCCAACGCTGAGGCCGGTGATGTTGGCGATCTCCTGGTAGGAGCAGTCGTGCATGAATTTGAGCCGGATGACTTCGCGCTGATTGGGGCGGAGCTTGTCGACCAGTTCCCAGACGCGGGCGTGGAGCTCGTTGGCGTCGGCGCTTTCGGCGGGATCGAGATCGAAGGAGGCGGCAGCCTCGATGGCGTCGTCGTTGCCCCAGTCCAGGCGGTGGTCCTTGCGCAGGACGTCGAGGGCGCGGTTGCGGCAGACGGTGAAGAGCCAGGCCTTGAGGCTGTCGCGGACCCTGGCGGGATCGGTGAGGTAAAGCTTGAGCAGAGAGTCCTGGACGACATCGCGCGCCTTCTCAGTATCCCCAGAGAGGATGCCGGCGGTGTAGGCGATGAGGGTGGATTCATACTGATCGAGGGCCCGCCGGACCAAGAGGGAAGCTTCATCTTGGGGCGGCGGGGCGGGCATGTGAGAACTGTGCAGGATTTAAACGGTCGAGAAAAGCTTTTGTTAGAGGGGAGAAAGGTGAAACGGGATGAGGTGGCGCGGCGGGAATGGGGAAAATGCAAAAACGTCCCCATTTGGGGATAGAGGTCAGAGTGCGTTGATTTTGAAGGGTTTGGGGTGGGGATTTGGCGTCCCCATCGGTCCCCCATGTGGCGGCCAGACTTCCCCACCAGCGAGTGCCATGGGGAGGCTGAAATGCAGGAAGTACCTCTCGGGCTTGTTGCGGCGGTGGGTGATGGGGGAAACGATGTCGGGCTGTTGTCCAAGGGCATGGGCAGGCGCACCGAACTTTACGGCACGGGGCGGAAAAAGCAAGGTGAAATGGTGTTCGTTTGACCTTGTTTTGTGACGAAGCTCGCCGCTACCCCTCGCCCCTATCGGCCGTCAGTTGAAGAAGGCTTTGAGGGTCTCGACCAGGCCGGTGGCAAAGGCGCCGTCGGTGGTGTAGGCGCGGGCGCGGATTTTGCCAGTGGTGGGCAGTTTCAGGCCGTTGAGTTCCCAACCACCGCTGATGTGCGTGCCGGCTCCCAGCAGGGTCCAAGTGCTGCCGTTATTGATGCTCAGTTCGACGGTGACTCTTGTAGCTTCGGGGGAGGCGCCGCGTGCCTCGCACCTGACGCGATCAATAGAAGACTTTGACGGCTTCGACTATGCCTGAGGAACGGCTGCCGTCGGTCGTGCGGGCGCGGGCGCGGACTTTGCCGCTGGCGGGCAGTTTGAGGCCATTCAGTTCCCAACCGCCTGCGATGCGTGTTCCAGCGCCGAGCGGAGTCCAGGTGCTGCCGTTGTTGATGCTGAGTTCAAAGGTGACGGCCGTGGCTTCCGGAGAAGATTCGCCACGCATCCAGCGTACGCGGTTGGGCGCCGAGACCGTGAGCGTCTGAGTGGCGGGGTTGTTGAGGAGGCACTCGAAGTGGTCGTAGCCTGCGACCACAACTTTCCCATCCGCCTGTGCGGCCAAGGCATAGATGTAATGGATGGCGGTGGTCTCCAGGCCGGGATCGAAATCGGGATCGAGGTCTCCGTTCGCCTCCAGCCGCGCAAGGTAACCGCGGGACTGTCCTGCCACACTGGTGAATTGACCGCCAATGACCATTCTACCGTCTGTCTGAAGTGCGATGTTGGTGACGGTCTCATTGGCGTCCGGATCAAAGTCGGTGTCCAGCGAGCCGGTGGCATTCAATCGCGCCATGTGGTTTCGCGGTGTGCCGGCGACGTCGGTGAAACCGCCACCAATGAGAATTTTGCCATCCGGCTGCACCACAATCGCGTTGACCTCGTATTCGACATCGGCATTGAAGGCCGCATCGAGAGTGCCGTTTGCATTCAAGCGGGCGAGATAGGGCCTTGGTTCGCCACCCACATTGGAGAAAGTACCTCCGACGATGATTTTGCCATCGGGCTGCACCGCAATGCTGCCGACTTCATAGTCCACACGAGGATTGAAGCTGGTGTCCAGGCTGCCGTTCGAATTCACTCGTACCAGGCAGTTTTGTTCACCCGAACCAAATGTGTTGAAATTCGTCCCGATGACGATCTTTCCATCACTCTGCAGGGCGAGGCTCATGGCTCCGCTGTTTAGCGTGGCCTTGAAAGTCGTATCCAGTGTCCCGTTGGCATTCAGGCGCGCGATGCCGAAACGACTCACGCCCCCAATGGTATCAAAGGTGCCGGCGATGAGGATCTTGCCATCGGGTTGAACGGCCCGGTAATGACCGGCGCCGGTGGTATTGGGGTTGACGGCTGAGACCACCCCGCCGTCTGCATTCAGTCGCGCGATGCCAGTGCGAGGCTCGATGACGGCG